>DATNMV010000115.1:0-5141 GCA_035602175.1 Allostellaceae bacterium | reverse complement strand
TCATCAGCAGCGTCAACGGCGTCAGCACCAGCAGCCGGCCGGGCGTGCCCAGCGTGTTGAGCACCGACCAGGCCAGACCGGTGTCGGACAGCGCGCCGGTGACCGCGAACAGGCACACGAATAGCAGCAGCAGCGGCCAATCGACCGCGGCGATCATGGCGCGGCTGGTGAATTTTCGGTTGGACAACAGCACCGCGGCGATCACCAGCGCGCCGATCTCGCGCGGCAGCGGCGTCATGAACAGTGCCAGCAGCAATCCCAGCGCGATCAGGCCCTTGATGGTCTGGTTGCGGTCATGCGCGTGGCGCGGCACTTCGGCCACTTCCCGGCCCTCGAGGCTCGGCGCTGTCTCGATGCGCTCGCGCCACAAATACCACACCACGCCGTAGACCGAGGCCAGCCCGACCAGCGCCGGCACCAGGCAGACGCCGAGGAAGCTGTAGAAATTGAGATTGCCGGTCTGGCCGATCAGGATGTTCTGCGGATTGCCGATCAGCGTGGCGGATGAGCCGGCGTTGCTCGCCCCCACCAGCGCGATCAGGAAGGGCCGCGGATCGAGCCCGCGGCCTTGCGCCCCGGCGATCAGCAGCGGCGCCATGGCATAGACCACGATGTCGTTGGCGAGCAGCGCCGACAGCGCGCCGCACACCGCCACGGTCAGCGCCAGCAGCAGCGCCGGCCTTTCGGCCCTTTCCAGCATCCAGTCGCAGCAGATCTCGAAGAATCCCGAGGCCACGAACTGGGCGGAAATGATCATCAGCCCGAACAGCATGGCGATGGTCGTCATGTCGATGTTGGCGCCGAGATCGTCGAGCGTCGCCTGGCCGCTCGCCAGCAGCACGATCACGCCCAACAGCGCGATGCCGGTGCGGTCGACCTGCAGCCAGGGAACGCGGCCGGCGGCCATGCCGACATAGACGGCGAGACAGACGACGGCGATGATCGCGGTGTGCATGGGCTCTCAGCGCGGCGCTTTGAGCTTGAAATAGGCGAACGCCATCATGCGCAACAGCAGCCAGCCGTGGCTGAAGCGCGAAATCTGCGTCGTGCCGTAGCTGCGCGCGGCGTAGCGGATCGGCACCTCGATGATCTTGAGCGAGAGCTTGCTGGCGCCGAAGATCAGGTCGAAATCGCCGAACGGGTCGAACTCGCCGAAATAGGCGCGCCCCTCGGCGATGCGCTTGTAATGCCGCTTGCGGAGCGCCTTGGTGCCGCACAGCGTGTCGGTGAAGCGCTGGTTCAAAAGCCAGGAAAAGAGATAGGAGAAAAAATGGTTGGCGACGCGGTTCAAAAGCCGCATCGCTTCCTGCTCGAGCGGATAGACCAGCCGCGTGCCGTTGACGAACTCGCCCTTGCCCTCGATGAGTGCGGCGTAGAACTTGGTCAGCTCCTCGGGCGGCACCGTCATGTCGGCGTCGAGGATGAGCAGCGCCTCGCCGCGCGCTTCGGCGAAGCCCTTGCGTACCGCGTCGCCCTTGCCCTTGCCGTCCTGGCGCAGCAGCTTGATGTCGCGCTGCGGGTTTGCCGCCTTGACGCGCTCGATCTCCTCCCAGGTTCCGTCCGTGCTGCCGCCCTCGACGAACAGGATTTCCAGCTCGCGGCAGAATGGCGGGATGCGCGCGACGATGTCGCCGATGTTGCCGCGCTCGTTGCGGCACGGCACCACCACCGAGGCCGAAAGCGCGTCTTCCGCTTCGCCGCCCATCGGCCGCGCCACCAGGTAGTTGCGCAAGCACAGCCGGCGGATCAGCGGCAATGTGGCGACGAAGCGGTTGACCAGCGGCCCGATGCCCAAGAGCCGCTTGGGCAAAAGCTGGCGCCATTCCTCGCGCACCGGCTGGTAATCGGCCAGCATGAGCAGATTGGCGATGTCGGCGGGCCGGAGCCAGTTCATCAACGGCTCGGGCATGCGCGCCTCCAGCCGCTCGGCCAGGCGCAAGGCCGGCTCCCACAGGTAGTTGTGATAGGCCACCACCAGCCTGGTGTCGCGGTGGCACAGGCGGTGCAGGCCCGCCAGCGTCGTTTGGCAATCGTCCAGCATGCCGATGGTGTCGGCCATGACGATGACGTCGAACGGTCCGCCGAGCGATGCGACGAAATCCTGGTCCTCGATGTCGCCCGCGGCGAATTCAAGCCCGGGGTGGGACGCGCGCGCGACCTCGATCATGCGCGGCGACAGATCGACGCCCAGCCCGCGCGCCGGCTTCAGCGCGGCCAGCAAGGCGCCGCTGCCGCAGCCGATCTCCAGCACCTTTAAGCCTTCCGGGATCAGGAAACGCAGATAGCGCTGGTCGTCCTCGTGGAAATAGCGGTTGCGCGCGATGAATTCCTCGCGCCGCGGCGCCCAGCGGTCGTAAAGCGCGCGCAGCTCGGTCTTGCGGGCGGAAAGCGGCCGCGCGGCGGCATGGGGGTTGGCGGATTCGGGCATCGGATTTATGAGTCGAGATATACGCGGAATCGCACTTCCTTGGCCAGATGGCACTATCCCCATGCTATAGAGGCGCGGTCATGTCCGAGGCCGAATCGAGCGCCATTACGCCTGCCGCGCCGCCCTATCTCGCCCAGCTGAACGAGGCGCAGCGCCGCGCGGTCGACGCGATCGACGGCCCGGTGCTGGTGCTGGCCGGCGCCGGCACCGGCAAGACTCGCGTTCTGACCACGCGATTGGCCCACATCCTGGCGAACCGCAAGGCGTGGCCGTCGCAGATCCTGGCCGTCACCTTCACCAACAAGGCGGCGTTCGAGATGCGCGAGCGGCTCGAACGCATGATCGGCCAGGCCGCCGAAGGCCTGTGGCTGGGCACGTTCCATTCGGTCGCCGCGCGCATTCTCCGCCGCCACGCCGAGGCGGTGGGGCTGAAGCCCAATTTCACCATCCTCGACAGCGACGACCAGCTGCGCCTGATCAAGCAGATCGCGGCCTTGGAAGGCGTCGACGACAAGCGCTGGCCGGCGCGCGCGATCCTGGCGGTGATCGAGCGCTGGAAGGATCGCGGCCTGACGCCCGACAAGGTCTCGAGCGCCGAGGCGGGCGATCTCGCCGAAGGCCGCATGGAAAAGCTCTACCGGCTCTATCAGGAGCGGCTGCAGACCGTGAACGCCGCCGATTTCGGCGATCTGCTGCTGCACAACCTCACCATCTTCCAATCGCGGCCCGAGATCGCGGCCGATTACCAGGAACGTTTCCGCTACATCCTGGTCGACGAGTACCAGGACACCAATGTCGCGCAATATCTCTGGTTGCGGCTGCTGGCGCAGAAGCACAAGAATCTATGTTGCGTCGGCGACGACGACCAGTCGATCTATTCCTGGCGCGGCGCCGAGATCGGCAACATCCTGCGCTTTGAGAAGGATTTTCCCGGCGCGCAGATCGTCCGATTGGAGCAGAATTACCGCTCGACGCCGCACATCCTCGCCGCCGCCTCGGCGCTCATCGCGCGCAACGAAGGCCGGCTGGGTAAGACGCTGTGGACCGAGGCCAACGAGGGCGAGCGCGTGTTGTTGCGCGGCGTCTGGGACGGCGAGGAAGAGGCACGCTGGGTCGGCGAGGAGATCGAGGCACAACAGCGCAAGGGCGAAAGCCTGTCGCAGATGGCGATCCTGGTGCGCGCCGGTTTCCAGACCCGCGAATTCGAGGAACGCTTCATCAAGCTCGGCCTGCCTTACCGCGTCATCGGCGGTCCGCGCTTTTACGAACGCCAGGAAATCCGCGACGCGCTGGCCTATCTGCGCCTCATACACCAGCCGGGCGACGATCTCGCGCTCGAGCGCATCATCAACACGCCGCGCCGCGGCATCGGCAGCCAAAGCCTGCAATCGCTCCACCTGCTGGCGCGGGCCGAACGCCTGTCGCTCGC
Organism: Allostellaceae bacterium; assembly: GCA_035602175.1. Lineage (GTDB taxonomy): Bacteria > Pseudomonadota > Alphaproteobacteria > ATCC43930 > CGMCC-115725 > REEB95. The sequence continues at coordinate 1,284 of DATNMV010000115.1, read as the reverse complement.
CGAGGCGGCGCACAAGCTGGTCGAAACCGACGAGTTGAAACCCGCCGCGCGCAAGGCGATCGCCGGTTTCCTCAACGACCTCGCGCGCTGGCGCGGCCAGGCGCAAACCGCCTCGCATGTCGAGCTGGCGCAGACCGTCTTGGACGAATCGGGATATACCGCGATGTGGCAGGCCGACAAATCGGCCGACGCGCCGGGAAGGCTCGAAAACCTCAAGGAGCTGGTCGCGGCCCTGGCCGAGTTCGAAACCCTCGAAGGTTTTCTCGACCATGTCAGCCTGGTGATGGAAAACACCGCCCAGACCGGCGGCGACATGGCCAATCTGATGACGCTGCACGGCGCCAAGGGGCTGGAATTCGATTTGGTGTTTCTGCCGGGCTGGGAGGAGGGGCTGTTCCCCAATCAACGCTCGCTCGACGAACACGGGCTGAAAGGCCTGGAGGAAGAGCGGCGCCTGGCCTATGTCGGCCTCACCCGCGCGCGCCGCCGCGCCTACATCTCCTTCGCCGTCAACCGCCGCATCCACGGCCAGTGGCAGACCACGCTGCCCTCGCGCTTCATCGCCGAACTGCCCGAGGCGCATATCGAAAGCCAATCCGAACCCGGCTTGTTTCCGCGCGCCCCGGGCGTCAAGCGGTCCGGCATGGACGAAGAGTCGGATGACGGCGATTGGCGGCCGACGCAACTGCTGCGCCGCCGGCCCGACATGGCGCGCATGGCGCTTTCCGGGCGCGGCGCCACCCCGCCAACGGGCGCGCGCTCGCCGGGCGGGCTCGGCCCGGGCGACCGCATCTTCCACCGCAAATTCGGCTATGGCGTGGTGCGCGCCGCCGATGGCGGCAAGCTTTCGATCGCCTTCGACAAGGCGGGCGACAAGATGGTGATGGAAAGCTTCGTGGAGAAGGCGTGACCGCCCCCGATGCGGAACGGCAACCGAAAAGCCTGTGGCGGGTATCGGTCGAGGCGCCCGATGCCGATGCCGCCCAAGCGGTGATCGCCGCGCTCGACGGCCAAGGCGGCGCGGTCAGCGCCTTCGCATCCGCGCCTGAAGGATCCTGGCGCATCGACGCGCTTTCGCTCGACGCGCCCGACCGCGGGTTGATCGCGGCCCGGCTGGCGCTGGCCTGGAGCGGGCTTGAAGGACCGCCGCCGGAACCCGTCTTCGCGCGCGTGGCGCAACAGGATTGGCTCAAAGCCAACCAGGCGAGCTTCCCGCCCATCGAGGCCGGAAGGTTTCTGATTCATGGGTCGCATTTCCAGGGCCCGTTCCCGGCCGGCGCCTTG
>DATNMV010000114.1:0-2468 GCA_035602175.1 Allostellaceae bacterium | reverse complement strand
ATGCTGACCAACGACGTCCGCGCCGCATTCCTCGATTATTTCAAGCGCGAAGGGCACGCGGTCGTGCCGTCATCGCCGCTGGTGCCGCGCAACGATCCGACGCTGCTCTTTACCAATGCCGGCATGGTGCAGTTCAAGAACGTCTTCACCGGCCAGGAGAAGCGCAGCTACAGCCGCGCTACCACGTCACAGAAATGCGTCCGCGCGGGCGGCAAGCACAATGATCTCGAGAATGTCGGCTACACGGCGCGCCACCTCCTGCGAATCGCGAAGCGGCCTCAAACTTTACAAGGCGGCGCGCGGTCGGGCTTAATGCGGCTTGGCCCGGTTCTCCCTTGGTTCCGGGCGGGGGAAGGACCATTTTAGTCTCATGCTGACCAACGACGTCCGCGCCGCATTCCTCGATTATTTCAAGCGCGAAGGGCACGCGGTCGTGCCGTCATCGCCGCTGGTGCCGCGCAACGATCCGACGCTGCTCTTCACCAATGCCGGCATGGTGCAGTTCAAGAACGTCTTCACCGGCCTGGAAAAGCGGCCCTACAGCCGCGCCGCCAGCGCGCAGAAATGCGTGCGCGCCGGCGGCAAGCACAACGACCTCGAGAATGTCGGCTATACCGCGCGCCACCACACCTTCTTCGAGATGCTCGGCAATTTTTCCTTCGGCGATTATTTCAAGGAGCGCGCGATCGAGCTCGCCTGGAACCTGCTGGTCAAGGATTTCAAACTGTCCAGGGACAAGCTGCTGATCACGGTCTTTTCCGAGGACGAGGAGGCGGCCAGGCTCTGGGCCAAGATTGCCGGCCTGCCCGAAAGCAAGATCATCCGGATAGCCACTTCGGACAATTTCTGGGCGATGGGCGATACCGGCCCGTGCGGCCCGTGCTCGGAGATTTTCTACGATCACGGCGACAAGATTCCCGGCGGCCCTCCGGGCAGTCCGGATGCCGAGGGCGACCGCTTCGTCGAGATCTGGAACCTGGTGTTCATGCAATACGAGCAGTTGGCGCCGGACAAGCGCGTCGCTCTGCCGCGCCCCTCGATCGACACCGGCATGGGGTTGGAGCGGATCGCGGCCGTACTCCAGGGCAAGCACGACAATTACGACACCGACATTCTGCGCGCGCTGATCGTGGCCTCGGCCGAGGCCTCGCATGTCGCCGCCGACGGTCCGCAGGCGGTTTCCCACCGTGTCATCGCCGATCACCTGCGCGCTTCGGCTTTTCTCATCGCCGACGGCGTGTTGCCGGCGAAGGAGGGGCGGGGCTATGTGCTGCGCCGCATCATGCGCCGCGCCATGCGCCACGCCCACCTCCTGGGCACGGCCGAGCCGCTGATGTGGCGGCTGGTGCCGGTGCTGGTGCGGCAGATGGGCGCGCCCTATCCCGAACTCGTCCGCGCCGAGGCGCTCATCGCCGAAACCCTCAAGCTCGAGGAAACCAGTTTCCGCGAAACCCTGGCGCGCGGCTTGAAGCTGCTGGACGAGGAAGAAGGCAAGCTCGCCAAGGGCAAAGCCTTTCCGGGCGAGATCGCCTTCAAGCTTTACGACACTTACGGCTTTCCCTTGGACCTCACCGAGGACGTGCTGCGCGGCCGTGGCCGGAAAGTGGAGACCGCGGGGTTCGACACGGCGATGGAACGTCAGCGCGCCGAGGCGCGCAAGTCCTGGGTCGGCTCGGGCGAAGCGGCAACCGGCGAGGTGTGGCTGGGCTTGCGCGAGAAACTGGGCGTGACCGAGTTCCTGGGCTACGAGGCCGCCGAATCCTCGGGCGCGATCGAGGCCATCGTTATCGACGGCAAAAGCGTGAACGAGGCCAAAACCGGCGCCGAAGCCGCCATCATCGTCAGCCAGACGCCGTTCTACGCCGAATCCGGCGGCCAGATGGGCGACACCGGCGCGATGGTCAGCGTCAAGGGCGCCGAATTCCAGGTTACGGACACTCAGAAACGCGCCAGCGAATTATACGCGCATCTCGGCAAGGTCACCCGCGGCAGCCTGAAGGTCGGCGAGGTGGTGGAGCTGCGCATCGATCGAGAGCGGCGCGACAATCTGCGCGCCAATCACTCGGTGACCCATCTGCTGCACCAGGCGCTGCGCCGACGCCTGGGCGAGCACGTGACGCAGAAGGGTTCGCTGGTGGCGCCCGACCGTCTGCGCTTCGATTTCAGCCATCCGCGCGCGCTGTCGCCGGAAGACGTGGCGGCGGTCGAACACGAAGTCAATGCCCGCATCCGCCAGAACGCCGAGGTCTCGACGCGCCTCATGACGCCCGAGCGCGCGGTGGAGCAGGGGGCGCTAGCCCTATTCGGGGAGAAATACGGCGACGAGGTGCGCGTCGTCAGCATGGGCGACGAGGGCGACGCGCAGACCGGCCACCGGCATTTCTCGGTCGAGCTGTGCGGCGGCACGCATGTGCGCCGCACCGGCGATATCGGCTTCTTCAAGATATCGTCCGAAAGCGCTGTGGCTT
>DATNMV010000113.1:0-5224 GCA_035602175.1 Allostellaceae bacterium | reverse complement strand
GTCGGTGTGAATCACGGCGCGCATGCCGCGCTGCAAGTGCTCGAGCGCGGCGATCGCCGCCATCATTTCCATGCGGTTGTTGGTGGTCTCCTCCTCGAAGCCGGATAATTCCTTCTCGTGGCCGTCCCAGCGCAGCACCGCGCCCCAGCCGCCGGGACCGGGATTGCCGCTGCAGGCGCCGTCGGTGAAGATCTCGACCGTCCCGCCCTTGTCTTCAGAAGCCATAGGCCTTCGCATCGGTGATGCCGCGGTGGAAGCGCAGCTTGCGCAGGTATTCGAGCGGATCCTTGGGCTTGACCAGCGCGCCTTCGGGATGGTTGAGCCGGTCGTAGAGCCGCGTCAGCAGGAAACGCAGCGCGCTGCCGCGCGCCAGCACCGGCAACGCCGCGATCTCGGCCGGCCCGAGCGGTCGGACGGCGCGGTATTGCGCCAGCATCGCCCGCGCCTTGGTGACGTTGAAGCTGCCATCCGCCTCGAAGCACCAGGCATTGAGGCAGATCGCCAGATCGTAAGCGAAGAAGTCGGTGCAGGCGAAATAGAAGTCGATGAGCCCCGATACCTTCTCGCTGCGGAAGAACACGTTATCGGGGAACAGATCGGCGTGTATCACGCCCTCGGGCAGGCCGGACGGCCAAAGCCGTTTCAATTCCTCGAGCTCGCCTTTGAGCTCGTCCTTGAGCCCGACCGCGACCGTGTCGGCGCGCGGCGCGCAGGCGCGATAAAGCCCTTCCCAGCCCGCAAGCGACAGGGTGTTGATCCTGCTCTGCGTGAATCCGGCGACCGCCGCGTGCAGCCGCGCCAGGGCTCTCCCCACTTCGGCGCAGTGGAAGGGATGAATGCGGCGCGGCCATAGGCCCTCGAGGAAGCTGACGATCGCCGCCGGCTTGCCGCACAGCCGGCGTAGCGCCTTGCCGTCCGTGCCGTGAATGGGGGTCGGGCAGGCGATGCCCTGCGCCGCAAGATGCTCCATCAGCGCCAGGAAGAACGGCAGATCGGCGGGTTCCACCCGCTTCTCGTAAATGGTCAGGATGTAGGTGGCCTTCTCGGTGCGCAGCAGAAAGTTGGAATTCTCGACGCCCTCGGCGATACCCTTGCAGGACACCACCTCGCCGATGGCATATTCGGCGATGAAGGCCTTGAGTTCCTCGTCGGGGACATCGGTGTAGACGGCCATGGGGGGAGCTTGTGCCGCCTTGCTGCGTCGCATAGAGTGCGGGCCGGTTTTAAGCCCGGGCTGCCGGGCACGTTAATACAGGCTGAACCCTTTAGGAAAGAGCGATGATCGGCGTGAAGCTCCCGGGCCCGGCGTCCCGTTTCTTCGGTCATGCGTCCGCCCTCTTGCTTGCGGCGATGCTGGCCGGCTGTTCCGGCGCCAACCAGGAAGATGTCACTTGCCCCTCCTCGGCGATCGCGCCCGATCTCGATGCCGTCGCCATATTCGTCCCCGGCGCGTCACCCAATGCAGCCGGTTCCGCCGGCGTCGAGGCCGCCGGCAAGATCTTCAATGTCAGCCAGAAATGCGAGCGCGAGAAGGGCGGCATCCTGGTCAACACCCTCATCACCATCAATGCGGTGCGGTTGGAGCCGAGAATACAGCGCGCCGAATTCGTCTATTTCGTCGCCGTGGTTGACAGCGCGCGCAATATCTTGAACGAGCAGCGCTTCACCCTGGGCGCCCAGTTCACCAGCCAGGATTACCGTCAATACGGCGAACAGATCAGCGTTCACCTGCCGCTCGAGCACGTCTCGTCCGGCGACGGCTATGCCATCGTCGTCGGATTCCAGCTCACGCCCGAGCAGCTTGAATTCAACCGCACCCATAAGCCGTCATGAGCGGCGTCGCTGACGGCCATAGACCGGCCCGCAGCGGATGAAGGACGAACCTCCCCGCCGCGCGCCGCGATTCCCCGCCATGCGCGGGATGCGCGCGCAACGCGCGCGGCAGGCGCTGCGCGCGACCCGCACCGATCTCTACCATGTGCTCTTGACCAGCGGCTGGGTCGGCTTCTTCGCGCTGCTGGCGGCGTCCTATGTCGTGTTCAATCTGGCCTTCGCGTTTTTGTACTGGCTCCAGCCCGGCGGCATCTTCAACGCCAAGCCAGGTTCTTTCGCGGATGCTTTCTTCTTCAGCGTCCAGACCATGGCGACCATCGGCTATGGCGACATGCATCCGGCGACGCTCTACGCCAATCTGCTGGTGACGGTCGAGGTTTTGCTCGGCCTGACCGGCTTCGCGCTCGCCACCGGGCTCATTTTCTCGCGCTTCTCGCGCCCGACCGCGCGCATCATGTTCAGCCGCGACGCCGTGGTCACCACCTACGACGGCCGGCTGGTGCTGATGTTCCGCGCCGCCAATCAGCGCCGCAACCGGATCAACGAGGCCCAAGCGAGCCTGATGCTGGTGCAGAACGAATGGACCAGGGAAGGCACGGTGATGCGGCGGTTCTACGATCTCAAGCTGACGCGCGCGCGCAACCCAGCCTTCATCCTAACCTGGACGGTGATGCATCCGATCGACGACGACAGCCCGTTGAAGGGCGTGAAGCCCGAAGCGTTGAAGGAGCGGGAGGCGGAGATCGTCGCCGCGCTATTCGGCGTGGATGAAAGCTTCTCCCAGACGATTTACGCCCGCTACGGCTATACCGCCGATCACATCCGCTGGGGCGGGCGCTTCACCGACATCATCGGGCGGACGCCGGAAGGCCGGCTCACCGTCGATTACGACAAATTCCACGACATAGAAGAAGAGGGCGGTTGAGCCGCCCCCTTCCATCCCGTCCGAACGCAGGCCGCGTTACATTTTGGGCGTGATCTGGCCGCGGATCTCGCCGCCTTTGTTGTTAGCGGTATGGATGTTGATGTAGGTATTGCCCGAGCTCAGATCGGTGATCTGCGCGTCGGTCAGAACCGCCGATCCGGTCAGCGGGCTTGCCATGCCGTTGGGAGCGAGATTGACTTCGACTCCGGCATTGGCGCCCATCGCCGCCGGGCCGTGGATATGGGATGCCACCGCATCGCTGGACAGCCCGCTATAGGTGACCGTCCAGGTCAGCGTCTTGGTCACGGCGTCGAGCTTGAAATCGGCCGAGGCCGTGCCGCTGCCCGCAACCGGCGGCACTTCCTGCGCGCCCGAAAGCGAGGCATGGAACGACTTGGCCATGCTCGGCACGGCGGCCGGGGTCGGCGTCGAGCCGCCGTACTGCGCATAGGCGCCGGTTGCAAAGCCGAAGGCGAGCAACGCGCCCGCGGCCAAACGCAATGAGTTCTTGATCATGGAACCTCCCTTGAAAGCGCGGCGCACTCGACCGCAACGTCCCCTTATCACGGCTTGGCGAAAGAATGGGGACACAGGATCGTGAGCGCCGGCTTTCCGGGAGTTACCGTCAATGTCCCGTTTACATCCCGTAAGGCGCGAGCTGGCCGCGAATCTCGCCGCCCTTGCTTTTCGCCGTATGGATGTTGACGTAGTCATTGCCGGCCATCAGATCGGAGATCTGCGCGTCGGTCAGAACCGCCGATCCGGTTATCGGATTGCCGGCGACGTTGAAGGGCACCACCACGCCGGCGTTGCTGCCGGGAGCCGCGGGTCCATGGATATGGGCGGCAACCGCCGGGCCCGACAAGCCGCTATAGGTCAGGTTCCAAGTGATCGTCTTGGTCGCGGTGTCGAGCTTGACGTCGGCCTGCCCGGCGCCGCTGCCCGGTACCGGCGGAACCTCTTGCGCGCCCGACAAGGTGGCATGGAACGACTTGACGCCGCCCTGGACGCAACCCGCCAGCGCGAGAACGCCGGACAGCAGAACGCCGGCGAAGAATGCTTGATAACGCATAAAATCCCTCCCTGGAAAACGGCGGAACGCCGCCGGAATCCCTTAGCACAATCCCCCGGCCCGGCCGCCACACATGATTGTGACCTTCGCGTCTGACGGGGGCCGGCGCCGGTTGACAAGTGGCGGAACGCCGATTTTATTGCAGGGTATGGGTGCGCGATTCATCGTCTGGGCCTGGATTCTGGCCGCGACGGTCCTGGCCTCCGCCGCCGGCGCGGCCGAGGAGAAGCGCCTCAACATCTACAACTGGTCCGACTATATCGCCGACAATACGGTGCCGGATTTCGAGAAGGCCACCGGCATCCGGGTCAATTACGACGTTTATGACAGCAACGAGGTGCTGGAGGCGAAGCTGCTGGCCGGCCATTCCGGCTACGATCTGGTGGTGCCTTCCGCCATGCCTTATCTCGCGCGCCAGATCCAGGCCGGGATTTATCTCAAGCTCGACAAGTCGCAGCTCAAGAACTACGCCAATCTCGACCCGCAAATCCTGGCCGCGGCTTCCAATGCCGATCCGGGCAATCAATACGGCGTGCCTTACATGTGGGGCACCGACGGGCTCGGCTACAACCCGGCCAAGGTCAAGGCGGCGCTGGGTCCCGGAGCGCCGGTCGACAGCTGGAAGCTGCTGTTCGATCCGGACAACGCCAAGAAGCTCCAATCCTGCGGCATCTCGATCCTCGACAGCGCGCAGGACGTGTTCCCGGCGGCGCTGGTCTATCTCGGGCGCGATCCCCAGAGTCGCGATCCTGCCGATCTCGAAGCCGCGGCCAAGGCGGTGGACGCCATCCGTCCCTATGTGCGCAAGTTCAATTCCTCGGAATACATCAACGATCTCGCCAACGGCGACGTCTGTCTGGCGTTCGGCTATTCGGGCGATGTCGTTCAAGCGAAAGCGCGGGCGGCGGAAGCGAAGAACGGCGTCGACATCGCCTACGCCATACCCAAGGAAGGGGCGATGCTGTGGATCGACATGATGGCGATCCCGAAGGACGCGCCGCATCCGGGCAACGCGCTGGCCTTCATCGACGACGTGTTGCGGCCGGAGACGGCGGCCGCGATCAGCAACGCGGTCGCCTACGCCAATCCCAATCTTAAGGCGACGGCGCTGGTGGCGGCCAAGCTGCGCAACGACCCTGGCATCTATCCGCCGGCGAGCGTGCGGGCGCGCCTGTTTTTCGACAAGCCGGCCACGGCGGATTACGAGCGCGCGCGCACTCGCGCCTGGACCCGGGTCAAGACGGGTGAATAATGGCGCCGCGGCGACCGCGCCGCATCTCGCGATCGACAAGGTGGTGAAACGTTTTCCGGGGGCGGCCCAGGCCGCGGTGGGCGGCGTCTCGCTGACGATAGCCAAGGGCGAATTCTTCGCGCTGCTCGGTCCCTCGGGCTGC
>DATNMV010000112.1:0-3874 GCA_035602175.1 Allostellaceae bacterium | reverse complement strand
TCCTGCCGTATCTCGATCGCCTCGCGCATTTCGGCCTGTGGTTCCGTCAGCTGTGGGCGGAAAGCCTCGGCAAGGACGGCAAGGGCACGACGCCGATCCGCGCGCTCGGCACGGTCGATCAGCACAGCCAGCTCCAGCTCTATCTCGGCGGTCCAGCCGACAAGATGTTCACCCTGGTTTTGCTGGCGCAGGCGGGGCAGGGCCCGGCCCTCCCCAAGAGCCTATCGGCCAACAGGGATCTGGCCTATCTCGCCGGCAGGCGCATGGGCGACCTGCTCGAAGCCGAGCAGCAGGCGACCGCCACCACGCTGGTGCGCACCGGCCGGCCGACGCGGATCATTTCGCTGGCCCGACTCGACGAAAAGAGTCTCGGCGCGCTGCTGATGCATTTCATGCTGGAAACCGTGATCGCCGCCGATCTGCTGGGCGTCAACGCCTTCGATCAGCCGGCGGTGGAGGAAGGCAAGCGACTCGCGCGCCAGCGACTTGGCGAAATGGGGCGGTCCAAGGCACAATAGCCCATGGCCCTCCGCCTGCTGCCGCCCGTCATCGTCAACCGCATCGCCGCCGGCGAGGTGATCGAGCGCCCGGCCGCGGCGGTGAAGGAGCTGGTCGAGAACGCCATCGACGCCGGCGCAAAGCGGATCGAGATCACGCTGCGCGACGGCGGCGCCAACCTGATCCTGGTGGTCGATGACGGCGAAGGCATGAGCGCGGCGGAACTGGATCTGGCGGTCGAGCGGCATTGCACCTCCAAGCTGCCGGGCGACGATCTCCAACGCATCAAGACCCTGGGTTTCCGCGGCGAGGCGCTGCCCTCGATCGGCGCGGTCAGCCGTCTGACCATCGTCAGCCGCAAGCAGGGCTCGTCATCCGCCGCCAGCATCGCGGTCGAAGGCGGCGCCAAGGGCGCGGTCAAGCCCGCTTCGCATCCGCCCGGCACCAGGGTCGAGGTGCGCGAGCTGTTCTACGCCACCCCGGCGCGGCTCAAATTCCTCAAATCTCCGCGCGCCGAACGCGACGCCGCGGTCGACGCGGTCGAGCGCCTGGCCATGGCCTATCCGGCAATAGCCTTCACCGTCACCGGCGACGAGGAAAAGACCATCCTGCGTCTCAACCCCGCCGCCGATCTGGCGGCGCGGGGCGCGGCGGATGCGCGCAAGGCGCGGCTCGGCGCGCTGTTGGGCCGCGACTTCGCCGACAACGCGCTCGCCATCGACGCATCGCGCGAAGGATTCAAACTGTCGGGCTTCGCCGGGCTGCCGACGCTCAACCGCGCGACCTCCAAGGACCAGTATCTGTTCGTCAACGGAAGGCCGGTGCGCGACAAGCTGCTGGCCGGCGCGGTGCGCGGCGCCTACCAGGATTTCCTGGCGCGCGACCGCCATCCCATGGTGGTGCTGTTCCTCGATTGCCCGGAGGACCAGCTCGACGTCAACGTCCACCCCGCCAAGGCCGAGGTGCGCTTCCGCGACGCCGGTCTGGTACGCGGCTTGATCGTCGGTTCGCTGCGTCACGCGCTGGCGGCCGCCGGCCACCGCGCTTCCAACACCGTGGCCGAGGCCGCGCTCGGATCGTTCCAGCCCGGACGTCTGCCGGCCTGGACCGGGCGCGGCGGCGCCGCGCCCGCGCTGGTGCCGGGATTGGCCGAGCAGGCGGCATCCTATCAGGCGCCCTTGCCCCAGGCGGCGCCGGCCGCGCGCGCGGTATCGGCGCCGGAAGCCCAGGCCTATCCGCTGGGCGCCGCCTGCGCCCAGCTGCACGAGACCTATATCGTCGCCCAGACCGCGGACGGCATCGTCATCGTCGACCAGCACGCGGCGCATGAGCGCCTGGTCTATGAGCGCATGAAACGCGAAATCGCGGCGAACGGCGTCAGGCGCCAGATCCTGCTTTTGCCCGAGGTGGTGGAGCTGGAGGAATCCTCCGCGACGCGCCTCGCCTCGCGCGACTGCGAGCTGGCCGAGCTCGGGCTGGTGATCGAGCGCTTCGGCGCGGGCGCGGTGGTGGTGCGCGAGGTGCCGGCGTTGTTGGGTGAAGTGAATATCCAGGGCTTAGTCCGCGACCTCGCCGACGAGCTGGCCGAGCTGGGCGACGTGCTGTCCTTGAAGGAGCAGCTCGAAGAGGTGTGCGGCACGCTCGCCTGCCACGGCAGCGTGCGCGCCGGGCGGCGGCTCAACCAGGCCGAGATGGACGCGCTGCTGCGGGAAATGGAGGCAACGCCCCATTCCGGCCAATGCAATCACGGCCGCCCGACCTATGTCGAGCTGAGCCGGGCCGATATCGAAAAGCTGTTCGGCCGGCGCTGATACCGGACCATGACCGAGCTCGATCCCGCCGCCGCCTTGGTGCTGTTCTCGGGCGGCCAGGATTCCGCCACCTGCCTGGCCTGGGCGCTCGAACGCTTCGAGCGGGTCGAGACCGTGGGTTTCCGCTACGGCCAGCGCCACGCTGCCGAGCTCGATGCGCGCGAACCCGTCCGCCGCAAGCTGGCAACGCTCAAGCCGGAATGGGGCCAGCGCCTCGGCCCCGACCGGGTGGTCGAACTCGGCGTGCTGGGCGACGTCAGCGTGAGCGCACTCACCGCGGATTTGCCCTTCGCCAAGCGGCCGGACGGCCTGCCTTCGACATTCGTGCCCGGGCGGAATCTCGTCTTCTTCACCTTCGCCGCCATCGTCGCGCAGCAACGGGGCTTGAAGCACGTGATCGGCGGCATGTGCGAGACCGACTATTCGGGCTATCCCGATTGCCGCGACGACACCATCAAGGCGCTCCAGGCCGCGATCAATCTCGGCATGGCGGCGCGTCTTGTTCTCGAGACGCCGCTGATGTGGATCGACAAGGCCGGAACCTGGCGCCTGGCCGAGGAACTGGGCGGGGCCGGTCTGGTCGCGCTCATCCGCGACGAGACCGTGAGCTGCTATCTGGGCGATCGCGACCGCCGTCACGATTGGGGTTTCGGCTGCGGCCAGTGCGATGCCTGCAAACTGCGCGCGCGCGGCTGGGAGGCCTATGCCGCATCCCGCAAGACGCCGCCCCGGCTCGTCACCGGCGGCGGCCCGTGAAAAACCTCGCCTTCCTGCCGGTGGGGCTGTTCGGCGCGGCGATGGGGCTCTCCGGCCTGTGCATCGCCTGGCGCCTGGCGCATGCGCTGCTCGGCGCGCCGTCCTGGATCGGCGAGGCGATCGGCGCGCTCGCGGTGCTCGCTTTCCTCGCCATCGCATTCGCCTATTCGATCAAGCTCGCGTGCTTCCCGGCGCGCGTCGCCGCCGAATGGAACCATCCGGTGATCGGGCCGCTCTTCTCCACCGTCTTTATCTCGCTGCTGCTGCTGCCGGTGGTGATCGCGCCCTATGCGCCGGGCTTCGCCCAGGCGCTGTGGGTGCCCGGCGCCGCGACGATGGCGTGCTTCACCGCCCTGATGGTGCATCGCTGGCTCACCGGCAATCCCGAGATCGACCATGCGTCGCCGAGCTGGTTCGTGCCGGTGATCGGCGCGCTCAACATCCCGGCGGCGGGAATGTTCGGCGACGTCGCCGCGATGCACGAATTCTACCTGCTGTGCGTCGCGGTCGGGCTGTTCTTCGCCGTGGTGCTGTTCACGCTGGTGTTCGCACGGCTGGTGTTCCGCGCGCCTTTGCCCGCGGCGTTGCAGCCGACCCTCGCCATCTTGACCGCGCCGTTCGGCGTCGGCTTCATCGGCTACACCCAGACCGTGGGCGGGGTGGATTTGCTGGCGAGCCTGCTGTTCTATTGTGGCGTGTTCCTGCTCGTGGTGTTGGCGCCAGTGCTGATCCGCCAGGCCTGCCGCCCGCCTTTCCGTCTCGCCTGGTGGTCGATCAGCTTCCCGCTGGCGGCGCTGGCGGTGGCGGGG
>DATNMV010000111.1:0-3638 GCA_035602175.1 Allostellaceae bacterium | reverse complement strand
GCGGCCTCGGCCTCCACCGTCTTGCCGTCGGGCGTCATCAGCACCGAGGTCATCAAGCCGAGCGAGCCGTAGCCCTGCGCCAACGTGTCCGACTGCACGTCGCCGTCGTAATTCTTGCACGCCCAAATGAAATTACCGCTCCATTTGAGCGCCGAGGCCACCATGTCGTCGATCAGGCGGTGCTCGTAGGTGATTTTCTTGGCCTTGAACTTGTCGGCGAATTCCTTGTCGAAGATCTCCTGGAACAGATCCTTGAAGCGGCCGTCATAGATCTTGAGGATGGTGTTCTTGGTCGAGAGATAGACCGGCCAGCCGCGCTGCAGGCCGTAGTTCAGGCAGGCGCGCGCGAAACCGCGGATCGACTCGTCGAGATTGTACATGCCAAGCGCGATACCGGGTTCGGGGAAGTCGAACACGTCATATTGCACGGGCTTGCCGCCGCCCGACGGCGTGAAGGTCATAGTCAGCTTGCCCGGTCCCGGCACCTTGAAATCGGTGGCGCGGTATTGGTCGCCATAGGCGTGGCGGCCGATGACGATCGGCGCGGTCCAGCCCGGCACCAGGCGCGGCACGTTCTTGATCACGATCGGCTCGCGGAAGATGGTGCCGCCCAGGATGTTGCGGATGGTGCCGTTGGGCGAGCGATACATCTTCTTGAGGTTGAATTCCTTCACCCGCGCCTCGTCGGGTGTGATGGTGGCGCATTTGACCGCGACGCCGTATTGCTTGGTCGCGTTGGCCGCGTCGATCGTGACCTGGTCGTCGGTCTGGTCGCGGTATTCCATGCCCAGATCGTAGTATTTCAACTCGATGTCGAGATAGGGCAGGATCAGCTTGTCCTTGATGAACTGCCAGATGATGCGGGTCATCTCGTCGCCGTCCATCTCAACGACGGGGGTCGCCACCTTGATCTTGTTCATGTCCGCCGGGCCTTCTATGGATGCCGAAAAAATGAGCCGCGGACGCCGGGGAGGCGCGCGGCGGGCGGGACAATAGCACGGCGAAACCGCCGCGCAAGCGGCGCGTCGTCACACGGATGCTGCGTTCACAGCAGCTCCGGCCTGGCGGGCGCGGCGGGCGGGGCTTCGGCGAGCGCCGGCAGGAAATCCTCGACCCGCGGCAACAGGCGGAACAGCGCGCGCGCATCCTCGCGGGCGAAACCCTGCGCGATCACGTGGTCGAACAAGGCGGCGAGCGGCGCCCAATAATTCGCCACGTCGATCAGGAAGACCGGCTTGTCGTGTAATCCCAATTGCCGCCAGGTGATGATCTCCATCGCCTCCTCGACGGTGCCGAGGCCGCCCGGCAGGATGGCGAAGGCGTCGGCGAGCTCGAACATCTTCTGCTTGCGCTCGTGCATGCTGCCGACCACGATCAGACGGGTCGCTCCTTCGTGGCCGATTTCGCGCTTGTGGAGATGGCCGGGGATGATGCCGGTCACCTCGCCGCCCGCCTTGAGCGCGGCGTCGGCCAGGATGCCCATCAATCCGACGCGGCCGCCGCCATAGACCAGGCCGATGCCGGCGCCGGCCAAAAGCCGGCCGAGCATCTCGGCGGCCGCGCGATAAGCCGGCAAGGCTCCGTTCGATGAGCCGCAATAGACGCAGACGCGCTTCACCCGGGTCATCGATCCGCCTCGGCCCACCCCTTTTAAGCTGGGCGCATCCTGCCGGTTAATGCGGCAACGGGCCAGGGCCGCGCATGCCGTCGCCGTCGGCGAAACAGACTTAATTCCGCGCCATCCGCGCGAGACCCGCAGAAATCCGGGTTTTCGCATTCCGGCACGGAAGTTGCTTCGTCGGAAGACGAGGAGAAGAAGGCCGACCTACGCATCGCGGGGAGACAGACCATGTCAGCGGGACTTTCGCAGCCCAGAAAGCCGTCTTCAAAGCACCGTTCCGGTAAAGACCGGGCGGGCCTCGCGGTCTTCGATCTCGACGACCCAGAGGTCGGGATCGCGCTGGATCTGACGGGCGATATAGGCATCGGCGGTCTGCTCATCGACGAGAGCCTCGCCGGTTGCCCGGATCCAGGCGCTTTCTCCGTTTTTGCCGCGGGTCTGAGCGAGTACGGAGAAACCGAGATCGAGGCGATTGAGCTTGATCAATATGGTGCCGGCATCCTCGTCGCCCCGCCGCCTGACCGCGATCGGCACGGCGCGATGCGTGCATAGCCGCACCGCCGCCTGAATCACCAAACCTGTCTTGAGCCGCGCCTCCAAACGCGGCTCAAGCCATTCTGGGGAAGTTGATCTCGATCATCACCTTGTTGGGATCGGTGAAGAAGATCTGGCGCACCGCCGCGCCGGGAACGTCGCGCGCGGTGAATTTCACGCCGCAGTCGTTGAAATGCTGGCTCATGCCGTCGAAATCCTTGGCCAGGAAGGCGACGTGATCAAAATTGCCGGTGTCCTCGCCGTCGGGGCCGGCGCCGATGGCGCCGCTGTCGGGCACCAGATGCACCACCGGCTGCTGGCCGCAATAAAGCCAGTAGCCGGGGAAGGTGAGCGGCGGCCGCGGTCCGGCGTAAAAGCCCAGCACCTTGATGTAGAAGTCGCGGGTTTCTTCCATGTCCTTGCAACGGACGGTGACGTGGTTCAACTCGGTCACGGGCATGGGCGGTCTCCTCGGATTCGATTCTAGCGCCGGGCGGGGCGCTTGACCATGGCTTGGCCGCGCAGGCGATCCGCCATCCGCGACTCAGACGCCGTCCGGCAAGCCCAGCCCAGCATGAGAAGCGGCGGGTGCCCGGCTCGCATTCAGCGCCGCGATGGCTCGCTTGGCGGCTCCTTCGCCGGTGAGATAAGCGGCGTGCGCGGTGCCGAAATCGGCGGCGGAGCACGCCTCGCCGGCGAAGAACAAGCGCCCGTCCACCGGCGCGGCGAGCGACGCGCGATCGTCGGCGTGGCCGGGCAGCGCCATGGAATAGGCGCCGCGCGAGAATTTCTCGGCGCCCCAGGCCGAGCCGGCAAGCGGAAAAAGCCGCTTGCGGATGTCGTTGCCGAACAGCCCGGCCAGCTCGCCCACGGCAAAATCCGCCGTGGCCTCCAAACCCTGTTCTTCGAGCGACGCGGCGCAATCGCCGCCGTAATAACCCAGGATCACCGGCCAGCCATGTGGGCGGATATGATAGGCGCCGGTGCGGTCGCTGTCGGTATTGCCGACCAGGTTGCTGTCGGGTTCGATGCGGTCGATCGCGCCGTCGAGTCGAAGATAGAATTTATTGACCACGTGCATCGGCAAGCCAGCGGCGGCGGCGAGTTTTTCAGGCAACGCCGGAATGAAACCCACCGATCCCGACGCCAGGACGTTGGTGGGGAGCGTGACGATGACGGCGCGGGCGAGCAGATCGCCGCGATCGGTTTCGACCCGGATCAGGTGGCCGCCGTGGTCGATGCGCGTCACCGCCGTGCCGAGCGATAGCGGCAGGCCTTCGCCGTAACGCGTGATGAGATCGCCGTAACCCTGAAGCACCCGCCAATTGACGTTCGAGGGATCGTAACGGAAGTAATCCTTGACCGAAACCTGGTCGAGCTCGGCGCCGTTGGCCCAGGTGCTGATCGCGCGCAGCAACGGGTTCCAGCGGTTGCCGGGTTCGAGCAGTTCCGATGCGGCGCGGTCGCCCGGTTCCTCGGCGGC
>DATNMV010000110.1:0-3735 GCA_035602175.1 Allostellaceae bacterium | reverse complement strand
GCAAATCGCTACCGGAACAGGCCGACATCATCGTGCCGCTGGGCGGCGACGGTTTCATGCTGGAAACCCTCCACCGCTACCGCGAGCGCAAGGTGCCGTTCTACGGCATGCATCGCGGCAGCGTCGGCTTCCTGATGAACGATTACCGCGCCGAAGGATTGAAAGAGCGCCTCGCCCGCGCCGAAGCCGTGATCATCCACCCGCTCGAGATGGTCGCTCGCGACGTCAAGGGCGGCGAACGCAAGGCGCTCGCCATCAACGAGGCGTCGCTGACACGCCAGGGCCGCCAGGCCGCCAAGCTCCGCATCAGCATCGACGGCGTCGTGCGCATGGACGAGTTGATGGCCGACGGGATTCTGCTCGCCACGCCGGTAGGCAGCACCGCCTATAATCTGTCGGCGCACGGGCCGATCGTGCCGCTGCAATCCGATCTGCTGGCGCTGACGCCGATCAGCGCCTTCCGCCCGCGGCGCTGGCGCGGCGCGCTGTTGCCGCAAAACGCGCGGGTCAAGTTCGAGACGCTGGAGATCGACCGCCGCCCGGTGAGCGCCGCCGCCGATTACACCGAATTTCGCGACGTGGCCTCGGTCGAGCTGCGCCAGGCGCGCGAGATATCGCTCACCCTGATGTTCGATCCCGAGCACAATCTCAACGAGCGCGTGCTGAAGGAACAGTTTTTGTCATAGGTTGGGGCGTGGCCGCGAAAACCCTTTCTCCCTTGGAAATGATCCGCAAGCTGGTGGGCTTCGACACCACCAGCCGCGAGAGCAATCTCGCTTTGATTGAATTCGCGCGCGACTGGCTCGACGGCTTCGGCGTCAAATCCGAGCTGGTGTTCGACGAGACCAAGCGCAAGGCCAATCTCTACGCGACGCTCGGGCCCGAGGACAAATCCGGCATTCTGCTCTCGGGACACACCGACGTGGTGCCGGTGGACGGCCAGGACTGGCACAGCGACCCCTTCAAGGCGACCGAGAAGGACGGCAGGCTTTACGCGCGCGGCTCCTCCGACATGAAAAGCTTCATCGCCGTGGCGCTAGCGCTGGTGCCCGATTTTCTCGCCGCCAAGCTCAAGACGCCCATCCATCTGGGCCTGACCTATGACGAGGAGGTGGGCTGCCTCGGCGTGCGCCCGCTGATCGCGGCGCTGGCCAAGCGCAAAGTGAAGCCGCGCCTGTGCATCATCGGCGAGCCCACCTCGATGCAGCCGGTGATCGCCAACAAGGGCAAGCGCAGCTATGTCTGCCGCGTCCACGGCCACGAGGCGCATTCCTCGCTCACCCACGCCGGCGTCAACGCGGTCGAAACCGCGGCCGAGATCGTGGCCTACCTCAAGGGCATGGCGCGCCGCCGCCGCGACAAGGGCCCGTTCGATCAGGCGTTCGTTCCGCCCTACACCACCATCCACACCGGCACCATCCAGGGCGGCACCGCGCTCAACATCGTGCCGCGCGATTGCCGCTTCGAATTCGAAATCCGCAATTTGCCGGGCGAAGATCCGGGCGATATCCGCGCCGAGTTCGAGCGCCACGCCAAAACGCTGCTCGCCGAGATGCAGGCGGTAAGCCGGGACGCCAAGATCGAGTTCGACGAATACAACGCCACCCCGGCGCTTTCGGCCGAGCCCGGCGAGGAGGTGGTGCAGCTGGCGCGCGCGTTGTCCGGCGCCAATTCCACCGGCAAGGTCAGCTTCACCACCGAAGGCGGGCTCTATCAAGAAGCGGGCATCCCGACCGTGATCTGCGGTCCGGGCTCGATCGAACAGGCGCACAAGCCCGATGAATTCGTCGCCCTTGACCAGCTGGGCCAATGCGAGGGATTTATGCGCCGGCTGATGGAGCGCGCCGCCCAATGAGCAAGTTTCGCATCGAGATAAAGCCGCCCGATTTACAGGATTACCGCGAAGGCAATCGCGGCATCCCTTATGTGACGAGCTTCGACAGCTTCAAGCCCGGCCCGCATGTGGTGGTGGTTGCACTCATGCACGGCAACGAGATCTGCGGCGCGGTGGCGCTCGACCATCTGTTCCGCGAAGGTCCCCGCCCCGCGCGCGGCACCCTCACCCTGGCCTTCGCCAATGTCGCGGCCTATGAGAGCTTCGACGCCGCCGATCCGCTCGGCTCGCGCTATCTCGACGAGGACATGAACCGCGTCTGGCACCGGGAGATTCTCGACGGCGCGGGGTCGAGTTCCGAGTTGGAGCGCGCCCGCGCCTTGCGCCCGGTTTTCGAGCAGGCGGATTTCCTGCTCGACATCCACTCCATGCAATCCTCCGCGACGCCGCTGATCCTGGCCGGGCTGACGGAAAAGAGCCTTGGCCTCGCGCGCAGCGTGAGATCGCCCGCCCTCATCGTGCGCGACCGCGGCCACGAGGCCGGGCCGCGGCTGCGCGATTACGGCAATTTCGCCGACGATTCCGCGCCGCAGACCGCGCTGCTGGTCGAATGCGGCCAGCATTGGGAAAAGGCTTCGGCCGACACCGCCATCGCGGTGACGCGGCGCTTCCTCGCCGCTTGCGGCATCCTCGACCAATCCGAAAGCGCGCACATCCTTGAAGATGCTACGCCGCCGCAACGCGTCATCGCCGTCACGGAAGCGGTCACGGTGGCGAGTTCCGATTTTCGCTTTCTCGGCAATTTCCGCGGGCTCGAAATTATTCCCAAGGCCGGCACGGTGATCGCCCAGGATGGCGGGCGCGAGATCAAGACACCTTACGACGATTGCGTGCTGATCATGCCGTCGCGTTCGATTTCGCCCAGCCAGACCGCGGTGCGCCTCGGGCGTTACGACGACTAGCGCGGCGGCGCACTCGTAAACTTGGTGGCGTTCATTCGGCCGCGGAACGCCCGCCTTGGCAAAATTGCACTGCCGCCTTAAGTTCCCGGTACGCGGACATGGCGGCGATTGGGCGAGTGAAATGGACAATGGCGCCGAACACGAGGCCGAGGCGGCAAGCCGCGAGCCGCCGCGGCGTACGCAGATCGGTAACCTGGCGGTGGTGCTTATTCTCCTTGCCGCCGCCGTCGCCGCGACCTGGGCATGGCGGCAGGCCGGGCACCAAAGTCTGGAAGCCGATAGCCAGAGAGCCGGAGCCGAGACGCAGCGCGACCGCGCTCAGCAGAGATTGGCGATGGCGGCGACGACCATAAACGGTCTCGTCCTCGATCTCGCGAACAAATTCCACAATGCCGGCGGCGTGCCGGCGGCCGCGATCAAGGGCATTCTCGACCAGGCGTTTCAACTCCAGGATCAGCTCATCGGGTCGGGTGAGTCGAGCCCGGATCTGCGCCAGGGCCAAGCCGACGCGCTGATTGCGGCGACCGACACGCTGCTCGCGCTTGGTGAAACCCAGAGCGCGCTCGCGGCGGCGACACACGCGCTGGAAATCGACCGGGATCTGCTGGCGCAGCAGCCCGACAGCACCGACCTGCAACATGACGTCGCGCTGGCGTACAACAAAGTCGGCGACGTGCAGCTGGCCCAGGGCCATCAGTCCGACGCGTTGCAATCCTATCAGGGAGGCCTCGCCGTCGCCGAAACTCTGGCGAAGTACGATCCCGGCAACGCCGGCTGGCAACGCGACCTGTCGGTGTCCTGCAACAAGATCGGCAACGTGCTGGCGGCACAGGGCAGTCTGCTGGAGGCGCTCACCTTTTATCAGGCGGCCCTCGCGATAAGAGACCGTCTGGCAAAGTCCGATCCCAGCAATACCGGCTGGCAGCGCGACCTTTCAAC
>DATNMV010000109.1:0-14009 GCA_035602175.1 Allostellaceae bacterium | reverse complement strand
ACAACAAGGTTAACGAAAGGTTAAGACGGTTTCACGGGTCAAATCCGCCCGTCACTGCTGGCTGACGCCGCCCTCGCCGACGACGACGAACGGCGCCCAGAACAGCGGATGGGCGAATTCCGGATGGTCCTTGTCGTCCATCAAGGCGAGTTCGGCGCGGCGCAGCGCCTCGGCGCGGCCGATGCCCTTCTGCTCGAGCAACGTCGCCATGCGGGTCATCAGCGCCACGGTCGAATCCGACACCACCGACCAATGCGAAACCATCAGCGAGCGCGCCCCGGCATAGAGAAAAGCCTTCGACAGCCCCGAGAAGCCTTCCGCGCCGGGCGTGCCGTCGGATGCGGCGGTGTTGCAGGCCGACAGGATCACGAGATCGGCGTTGAGCTTCAGCTGCGCGATCTCGCTTGCCTTCAACAGCCCGTCATCCGCGGGCGTGGGATTAGCGGGCGGGGTCAGCACCAGCCCCGGCTCGGCGACGCCGACATCCCCCGCCAGGAGGCCGTGGGTGGCGAAGGCGATGACGCGGCGGCTGGCGAGATCGGCGCGCTTCACCGCCGTCACGGTGGCGGCGTCGGCCAGCAGCACCGAGCCTTGCCCCGCGTTGAACAATTTTGCCTCGGTCTGCAGCTCGCCGGCGGTTTCGGGCAGCGACGGCAGGTCGCGCAACTCCGCTTGGTCGACCGCGTCGCCGCGGAATATGGATTTGACGGTGCCGCCGCGCGCTGTATCCGGCGCGCCGCGATTGTCGCCCGGTTGCGGCGTCAAGGTTGGATCGCCGAAACCCATGAAGGGCTGCGGCGCGTGCGCGGCGCCGGTAAATTGCCGCAGCGACTTGAGCGACGAAACCGAAGGCAGCACGCTCACCGCATAACGACGCGCCAGCCAGGGAGCGGCGCGCAGTTGATCGGGCGCGGTTGCGGACAGGGCATCGGCCGAAGGCTGTGCGGTCAGCAGCACGCCCAAGGGCAGGCTTTCGAGCGCGCCGTCGGTGACGACATAAAGCTGCGTCACGCCCTTGAGCGCGGGCTCGGCCGGGGCGAAGATCTTTTGATAAAGCTTGTAAGCGTCGCTCGCATCGAAAGACGGCACGCTGGTCTTGCCCTCCGGATTGAGGGTCCGGCGCAGCGCCTTCACCGCAGCTGTCAGATCCTTGGCGCCGATCGGGGTACCGAAAATCCCGGCGTTGGCGCGGGTGATCACCGCGATGTAGCTCTCATTTTCCCCCACCGCATAGACGATCAGCGCCTGATCCGGCGCGAGGAGTTGCTGCGCCGCAGCGATGGTGATGGGCTTCGGATTGGCGAGTTCGGCATAGGCCGGGAATTGCGCCATGAGGTTGCTATCGAGCTGCTGCAGGCGTTGGCGCAGGCCATCCGCGTCGGCGCGGAGCGCCGCTTCGGCATTGGCGTCGCGCTTATCGGGCGGCTGGCTTACGGCGTTGAGGATCTGCGCTTCGTCGTTATCGAGCCGGTCCTGTGTGTCCTGGCGCTGGCGCACCAGATTGGCGAGCGCGTCGCTGCCGGCGGCGAAGCGCGCCGCCATGTGCGAAACCGCCGCCGCCGTGTCCGAGGCCTTGGACCATTGCATCGCCTCGAAGGATTCTTCGCGCAGACCCGGCGCGTCCTGCGTCCCGGCCGCCGCCAGGCGTCCCGCCACCGCGACATCGTCGAGAAAGATGTCCCGCCGGCTGCGCAGTTCGGCTTGGCCGCCCTTGTTCTCCTCTTTTGCGCTGGCGGCGCGGAGCGCGGAAATGGCGGCGGCGCGGTGTATGAAGGGATACGCGTCGGCATAGCGGCCTTGCGCGCCATAGAGGAGGGCCAGGCCGGCGAGGCTCTGCGCGACGTCGGGATGAAAGGGGCCGAGCGTCTTGACGCGGATCGCCAGCGCCTGCTGGTAAAGCGGGAGGGCTTCGGCGTAGCGGCCCTCTACCCGATAGATCCCGGCCAGATTGTCCAAGTCATGGGCGACGGCGGGATGCTCGGGACCGAGCGTCTTCTGGTCGATCGCCAGCGCGCGCTTCTGGAGCGGCTCGGCTTCGGCGTAACGGCCTTGATCGTCATAAAGCCCCGCCAGGTTGTTGAGGCTCACGGCGATCAGCGGATGGTCGGGGTTGAGCGTCTTCTGGTAAATCGCCAGCGCGCGCTGGTAGAGCGGCTCGGCATCGGCGTAGCGGCCCAGCGTGGCATAGATCAAGGCCAGGTTGGTGAGGCTCACGGCGACATCGGGATTATCCGGTCCGCGCGTCTGCTCATAAATCGCCAGCGACCGCTGGTAGAGCGGGATGGCTTCGGCGTAGCGGCCCTCGTCGTGATAGAGCGCGGCCAGATCGTTGAGGCTCAGCGCCGCCTCGATAGAATTGGGCCCGGGCGTCTTTTCGCGGATCGCCAGCGACCGTTGGTAGAGCGGCTCGGCTTCGGCGTAGCGGCCTTGCGCGCGATAGAGCTCGGCGATGTTGTCGAGGCAGGTGGCAACGTAGGGATTATCCGGCCCGAACCCCTTCTCGAAAATCGCCAGCGCGCGCTGGTAGAGCGGGAGGGCTTCGGCGTAGCGGCCCTCGTAACGATAAATCCGCGCCAGATTGTAAATGGTGCTGGCGTAGTCGCCGCTGTCCGGACCGGATTCGGTTTGCGCGAGGTTGACGGCCTGTTTCGCCCAACTCTCCGCTTGCGCATATTTGCCGGCGTCGATGAGGGCGTTGCTTTGCTGCCACGCCTGCTTGAACGCGTCGGATTGCGCGAAGGCGGGCGCGGATGCGCACAGCACCGCCAGCAGCGGCAGCAACAACCGGAAACGGCGCATGCTTCCCCCCGAAAGCGCAGACCGGCGCCGACCCTAACAGAAGCGGCGGGGGAAACCAGTTAAACAAAGATCGGACGCGGCGCGGCAAAGCCAAGCGGCATGACGAAAAAGAAAAAGCCGTGCCCGAAGGCACGGCCAAGTTTAGGGAGGAAACCCGGACAGAGCCGGGTGCCTGGACGGCGGGAAGCCGCCCACGCCTCTGATCCGCTTTTGGCGGAAATCTCTTCTTCAAAGTCTCACGCCGCCGATGCGCCTTGCCATTCCCAGCGGCTATCGAGCCGGCGTATTTGCGTGCGGTGGAGCAACCGCCTTGCAGCGGTGTCGAAGGCGTCGCGCCGGTGCATGGTCACCAGATTGTTCCACAACAGCACGTCGCCCGGCCGCCACGCATGCCGGTAGATGAATTCGGGACGATCGGCGTGAAGCCATAGCGCTTCCAGCAGGCCGCCATCGTCCTGGCCTTCGCCGCCGGCGATGCGGCTGTTGCGGCGGCGGCCGAGCAGCAGCGAGTCTTCGCCGCTGACCGGATCGGTGAGCCGCACCTTGTGCCAAGTGCCCTGCCCTTCCTCGGCGCCCTTGCGCAAGGTGCCGGCGCTGGTATAGGCGCGGTCGTGGAAGATGCGCGCCGATGCCACCCGGGGGCGCAATTGGTCAGGCAGGCCGCGCCAGGCCGCGCGCAGATTCAGGAACAGCGTGTCGCCGCCGGCTGGCGGTAATTCGCGGGCATGCAAGATGCAGGCGACCGGCGGCGACGGCACGAAGGTCATGTCGCTGTGCCAGGCCAACTCGCCATCGCCCAGCCCACCGATAGGCTTGCCGCCGCGCTTGATGTTGGAAACCACCGCAATCTCGGGAAAGCCCTCGAGCGCGGAATTCTCCACGTCGAAGGGCGGCGCCAGATCCAATTCTCCGAGCGAGCGGCTGAAAGCGAGCTGCTCCTCCGGTGCCAGATCCTGGCCGCGGACGACCAGAACCGGATAGCGCCGCCACGCCTCTACCAGGCGCTTGAGCGCTTCGCCGTCGAGCCGCCCGAGATCGAGGCCGACCGCTTCCGCGGCGACGGCGGATGGTAAGGGACGAAGGGCGAAGCTCACGGCTTGATCCATGGGTGAAATTATATACGTAGAAATTATGTTATTGAAAGTAATTTGTCTATCTAATAGCGTAGAAATATGTCAATAAACACTTATAATAGTGTTTTATCTGGTCGACGCGTAAAGGGGCAATACCGGGTAGCGGTCTGGGTTCTGGCGGCCGCCTTGGCGCTCGGCATGGGAGCGCCTCGGCCCGCCTCGGCCGAGATTTCCGAGGTTCGGATCGCCCAGCAATACGGCCTGACATATCTGCCGCTGATCGTCGCCCGCAACCAGCAGCTGATCGAGAAAGAGGCGCAGGCCGCCGGAATCAAGAACCTCACCGTGACCTGGGTGCGGCTCGGCGGCGGCGCGGCGATGAGCGACGCGCTTCTGACCGGCAGCATCGAGTTCGCCTCCGCCGGACTCGGGCCGCTGCTCACCCTGTGGGACAAGACGCAGGGTAATCTCGGCGTGCGCGGCGTCGCCGCGCTCGACGCCTCGGCGGTGTTCCTCAACGTCAACCGGCCCGAGCTCAAGACGCTGGCGGATCTGAAAGACAGCGACCGCATCGCGTTGCCTGCGGTCAAGGTCTCGCACCAGGCGGTGCTGCTGGAGATGGCGGCGGCGAAAGCTTATGGGCCGGACCAATACGACCGATTCGACAAGCTGACTGTGACCCTGGCGCATCCCGACGCCTATGCCGCCCTGTTGTCCGGCAAGACCGAGATCACCGGGCATTTCGGCAATTCGCCCTTCATCTACGAGGAGCTGAACAACCCGGGCATCCATCGCCTGCTGTCGTCGGAGGACATCGTCGGCGGGCTTGAAACCGTGACCTCCCTGTTCACGACAGCCAAGGTGCGCAACGACAACCCGAAGGTCTATCGCGCGGTCTACGCAGCCTTGCAGGACGCCCAGGCGCTGATCGCCAAGGACAAGGGCTTGGCCGCGCAAATCTACGTGGACGAGGAAAAAGGCCCGCTCACCGCCGACGACATCCGCAAGATTCTCGAATTGCCGACCACGCGCTTCAGCGCCACGCCGATCAACACCCGGATATTCGCCGATTTCATGTTCCAGACCGGCGCGCTCAAGACCAAGCCCGCTTCGTGGCGCGACTATTATTTCTCCGACCTTTATGCGCTGCCGGGAAGCTGACGCCATGCCCGATTTCGCCCCCGTCCCCATACCGGTTACCCGCCTGCCCCAGCCCTTGCTCAGGCTTTCCCGCGTCACCATCCAATATGCGAGCGAGCAGCGCCTGGTCACTGCAGTGCAGAATGTCGGCTTCGAGGTGTTCAGCGGCGACCGCTTCGTGCTGCTGGGCCCGTCGGGCTGCGGCAAATCCACTTTGCTCAAGGCAGTGGGCGGGTTCCTCCAGCCGGCGCAGGGCGAGATTTTGCTCGACGGCGCGCCGGTTTCGCAGCCCGGCCCCGACCGCATCATGGTGTTCCAGGAATTCGACCAGCTGCTGCCGTGGAAAACCGTGCGCGGCAATATCGTCTTTCCGCTGCGCCAAAACGGCGTCGGGCGCGGCGAGGCCTTGGAGCGCGCCGCGCGCCAGCTCGAGCGCGTGGGATTGACAAAATTCGCTGATCATTACCCGCACCAGCTTTCCGGCGGCATGAAACAGCGCGTGGCGATCGCCCGCGCGCTGGCGCTCGAGCCGCGCATCCTGCTGATGGACGAACCCTTCGCCTCGCTCGATGCCATGAGCCGCCAACGCATGCAGGAAGAGTTGCTGCGGCTGTGGGACGAGCTGGGCTTCACCCTTCTGTTCGTGACGCATTCGATCGAGGAAGCGGTGCTGGTCGGCAGCCGCATCCTGCTGTTGGCGCCGCATCCGGGGCGCGTGCGCGGCGAGTTGAACGTGCCGCCTTCGCCCGGCGGCCGCGCCGGTGAAGCCCAGCACGCGCTCGCGCGACGTATCCACGGCTTGCTGTTCGACGAGCCACAGGACGAAACGGAAAGGGCGGCGCATGGTTGACCGCGCGGCGCGCTTGCATGTCTTCGAGCGGCCGGACTACCTGCTCGAGCCCGAGCCTGCGTTGCCCGACCGGCACTTTGCAACCCGGCTGTCGCCGTGGCGCCGGCTTACATCCATTACGGCGGTGCGCCAGGTGACAATCCTGGTGCTGCTGGCCGCCGCCTGGCAGCTCTACGGCGCCTGGCTCGGCAACGATCTGGTGTTGCCTGACTTCGCCAAGACCGCCGCGGCCTTTTGGCATGGCATTGTCGACGGGCCGCTGTTGCTGCGCGCCTGGACCTCGATCCGGGTTCTGTTCCTGGGCTATGCCATCGCCATCGTGCTCGCCGCCGCGGTGTCGCTACTGGCGGTCGCGAGCCGGGTGGGCAACGACGTGTTGGGCCTGTTCACGGCGATGTTCAATCCGTTGCCGGCGATCGCGCTGCTGCCGCTGGCGCTCTTATGGTTCGGGCTCGGCGAGAAAAGCGTGATCTTCGTGCTGGTTCACGCCGTGCTGTGGCCGCTGGCGCTCAACACCCATACCGGCTTCCTCGGCGTCAGCCAGACGCTGCGCATGACGGGCAAGAGTTTCGGCCTCAAGGGACCGCGCTATGCGCTGTTGCTCCTGGTGCCGGCGGCGTTTCCGTCGATCCTCACCGGCCTCAAGATCGGCTGGGCCTTCGCTTGGCGCACGCTCATCGCCGCCGAGCTGGTGTTCGGCGTCAGCGCGGGCTCCGGCGGTCTCGGCTGGTACATCTACGAGAACCGCAACCAGCTCGAGATCGCCAACGTCTTCGCCGGGTTGCTCGCCGTCATCCTGATCGGGCTGGCGATGGAGAGCGTCGTGTTCCGAGCCATCGAAAGAATCACCGTCCGCCGTTGGGGAATGCAGACATGACCGAAACCGCCGCCTTGCATAAAACCACCGCCGCCTTCCGCTATCATCGCTTCGAAGCACCGCTTGGCGCGGAAATAGAAGGTCTCGACCTCGCCCGTCCGCTCGACGCCGAAACCTTCGCCGCGGTGCGCAAGGCGTTTCTCGCCAGCGAAGGCGTGCTGGTGCTGCGCGACCAGCGCATTTCGCCCGAGCAGCACATCGCCTTCAGCCGCCGTTTCGGTCCGCTGATGATCCACGTGCTGAAGCAGTATCTGCTGCCCGATCATCCGGAAATTCTCCAAGTTTCGAACGTGATCCGCGACGGCAAGCCCGTCGGCCTGGGCGATGCCGGGCGTTATTGGCATTCCGACCTCTCCTACGTGGCCGAGCCCAGCCTCGGCTCGCTGCTGCTCGCGCAGGAATTGCCGGATGAGGGCGGCGATACGTCTTTCGCCAACATGCACGCCGCCTACGAGGCCCTGACCCCGTTGGTGAAGCGGCGCATCGACGGTCTCCGCGCGGTGCATTCCTACCGCAACAGCTACGACCGCATGGCGGGCTCGACCTTCCGGCCGCCGCTGACCGACGCGCAGAAGGCCGAGGTCCAAGAGGTGGTTCATCCGGTGGTGCGCACCCATCCCGAGACCGGCCGCAAGGCGCTGTTCGTCAACCAGGGATTCACCTCGCGCATCCTCGACGTGTCGGAGGATGAGAGCCGCGAACTGCTTGATCTGCTCTTCGCCCACAGCACCGAGCCGCGTTTCGTATACCGCCACCGCTGGCGCGATTTCGACCTGGTGTTCTGGGACAACCGTTGCGCCATCCATCTCGCGCATGGCTGTCCGCCCGAGCAGCACCGCCACCTCCATCGCACGACGGTCAAGGGCGATGCGCCGTTTTAGTTCCTGGACCCGGGCGGGAGCGCTCGCGGCGCTGGTTCTTGCGCAGGCTTTCGTTGCGGGCGATGCCCGCGCCGAAGTGTCCGAGGTACGGATCGCGCGCCAGCTCGGCCTGGGCTATCTCCAGATCTACGTCATGGAGGACCAGCATCTGGTCGAAAAGCAGGCGCAGAAGCTCGGCCTCACCCTGACGGCAACCTACATCGCGCTGGGCGGCCCGGGGCCGATCAACGATGCGATCCTGACCGGCAGCGCCGATTACGGCGCCGCCGGCGTGCCGGCCTTCATCATCCTGTGGGATAAGACGCGCGCCAATCAGCAGGTCAAAGGCGTCGCCGCGCTCAACGCCCAACCGGCCTTCCTCAATACCAACAAGCCGGATATCCACACGATCAAGGATTTCACCGACCAGGACCGCATCGCGCTGCCCGGCGTGAAGTCATCCTATCAGGCGATCACGTTGGAAATGGCCGCCGAGCAGGCCTTCGGCCCGGGGCAGCAATTCAAGCTCGATCCGCTGACCGTAAACCTGGCCCATCCCGACGGCGCCGCCGCGCTCCTGGCCGGGCGCACCGAGATCACCGGTCATTTCACCAGCCCGCCCTTCCAGTACCAGGAACTGCAGGACCCGAAGATCCACCGGGTATTGAGCTCCTACGACGTCATCGGCGGTCCCGCCAGTTTCAGCGCGATCTTCACGACCTCGAAGTTCCGCGACCAGAACCCCAAGACCTATCAGGCGGTGCTGGCGGCGCTCGACGAGGCCACGGCTTTCATCAACGCCAACCATGACGAGGCGGCGCGCATCTTCATCAAGGTGGACCATTCGACGCTGCCGCAGGACTTCGTCAAATCGATGCTCGACGACAAGGACATCGCGTATTCGACCACGCCGCGCGGGGTTGGCAAGTTCACCGACTTCATGGCCCGCATCGGCTCCATCGGCGCCAAGCCGGCGAACTGGAAGGAGCTGTTCTTCCCCGACATCGCCGGCAAGCCGGGGAGTTGACGGCGGCAAGGCCCCGTGGGGATGTAAGACAAGGAGAGCAATCATGGATATCTACATCGTGTCCGACACCGACCAGGTGGAAGGCGTGCTCAACTATTTGGCGCCGTCGGCCGAAAGGCCGGTCTTGTACAACGACGCCTATGAGCTGCCGGAAGGATCGCCGCGCTGGACGGGAAAAAACGATCCCCATGCGGTGCCGATCCGCAATGCGCGGCCGTTTGCCCGCAGGCTGTCGCTCGACCGGGAAGGCTTCGTCCTGCGGCAACATCTCACCAAGGTCAGAAATTTCTACGACCCGGACGAGGTGAAGCGAGTCTATTGGCCCGAGATCGAGACTTTGGTGAAGGAGTCGACCGGCGCCGCCGCCGCCGTGGTGTTCGACACCACCGTGCGCGTGGCAGAGCCCGGCGAGCGCGGCCTGCGTGGCCCGGCGCGGCGGGTGCACAACGATTACACCGACAAATCAGGGCCGCAGCGGGTGCGGGATCTGCTAGGCGAGGCGGCCACGACCCTGATCCGGCACCGCTTCGCCGAGATCAACGTCTGGCGCCCGATCAAGGGGCCGCTGCTCGATGCACCCTTGGCGCTGTGCGACGCGCAAACCATCGCGCCGGAGGATTTCGTGGCGACCGATCTGAAATATCCGAACCGGACCGGCGAGACCTATTCGGTGCTCTTCAACCCGCGCCACCGCTGGTTCTATTTCCCGAAGCTGGAGCGAGACGAGGCCGTGCTCATCAAATGCTACGATTCGGAGCGCGACGGCCGCGCCCGCTTCACCGCGCATACGGCGTTCGACGATCCCACCGCGCCGCCCGATGCGCCGCCGCGCGAAAGTATCGAAGCCAGGGCGCTAGTCTTTTTCGCGGCCGACGTCCGCGCCGCCTGAGCCGCCGCCCGTCCTATTCGTCGCGGTGGGTGCGTTCCATGCGCTCGTGGCGTTCCTGCGCTTCGAGCGAGAGCGTGGCGATGGGCCGCGCCTCGAGCCGGCGGATGCCGATCGGTTCGGCGGTTTCCTCGCAATAGCCGTAGCTGCCGTCCTCGATGCGCAACAGCGCGGCGTCGATCTTGGAGATCAGTTTGCGCTCGCGGTCGCGCGTGCGCAGTTCGAGCGAGCGGTCGGTTTCCAGCGTGGCGCGGTCGGTGATGTCCGGCTCGGCCAGGCTCACCTCTTTCAGGTTCTGCAGCGTGCCCGAGGATTCCGCCAGCAGCTCGGCCCGCCAGCGCAACAGCTTCTGCCGGAAATATTCGAGCTGCTGCGCGTTCATGAAATCCTCGCCGTCCGATGGACGGTAATCGGGCGGAATCGTCGGCCGCATGACCTAAACCCCGTCAACCCCTACCAATGATCCCCAAAGCGGCGCATTCTTATACTGCGCGGGCGACCGCTTCAAGCGCCGCCGCAAATATTTTAACGGCTTGATTTAACTAGCGGTTTCCGGGCTGTCCGGGAAACGCGGCGGCGGGTTCGGCGACCGGCGCCGCACCCTCCTCGTCCTGGATCAGCAGCTTCGCGGTCTTGAGGGCGCGGTAGAACTGGTTCTCGTCGAGATGGCGGCGCAGCTCCTCGATCGTCCCCCGGGATTCGGGACGGCTTTGGGCATAATCCTTCAACAGCTGGTCGATATTGGCGAAGAACAGATCGGCCTTGCCGGCGAAGAGGTACTGACACTGGATGGCGAAATAAATGCGCCGCGCGGGAGTCGTCGCCTTGTCCTCGGCGATCATGTCTTTTTCGCGCAGAAGGGCTGCATTGGTGTGGATGAGAATCTTGGCCATCGGGCCCGAATTCTCGATCACCACGCCGTTGAGTATCAGCTTCTCGTGCGGCTTGAGGTTGATGGTCAGCGGCATAAAGCGGCCCGGATGATGGAGAAAGCAGCATAAGCACCAAGCTTTAGCATTGCGTTAAGACCTGACCGGCCCCCGGAGACGCCCGTATGCGCGGCGACCACCTCCGGACGAGATGATTTTTACTTAAATTATCCAGCGGGTTAGCGATTCCCGCCCTTAGGGGTTTGTTAAACCGGGCGCTCTAAATTCACGCTCATGCAATCGCGATTTTCTTCGCCCGCAACCGCCGCCGCGCCGTCGAACGCCCGGACCGCCGAAAACGAGACCGATGCCAATTGGCTGGTCGACATCGGTCCGGTGCTGTCGCTCGACAGCCTGCCGCCTCCCGAAACCAAGCGCTGGGTCATCCGCCGCAAAGCCATCGTCGTGGCCGCGGTGCGCGCCGGCGTCATCAGCCTCGAGGACGCCTGCCGCCGCTATACGCTTTCGATCGAGGAGTTCCTCGCTTGGCAGCGCATGGTCGACAGCCACGGCCTCCCCGGGCTGCGCGTCACCCGTCTTCAGGACTATCGCAGCCTGAACCGCCCGCGCTGAAGCCCCAGGCTTCACGCCTAGTCTCTCTTTCATCGCGTCTTGTTTGTGCTCGGCCGGAGACGGCGCGCCTGGACAACATCACCGCGACCGGGCCGAAAACCGCGCCCCAAGAACCGGCCGCGCGCCCGCATTTCGTGCACGCGTTGCGCGCTCACGGCATGGGCCCGCACCCGATCCGAAAGATCCTTGCCCAGGCCGCGCCCTTCGCCGGCGAGTATCCGCTCGCTCCCCTCGCCCGCGATGCCGCGCGGTCGGGCGGCATCGAGTAGCTCCGGCATTTCGCCCGAGGCTTCCGCCTTGCGCCCTTTAGCGCCGATTACCTCGCCAGAGGCTTTAAATCCCGAATCGCCGGGTTTCCATCGTTATTGACGAATGCCCTGGCGCGTGTAGGCTCTTCGGCGCTTTCGTGTCGAACATTGGCCGGCCGCGAGTCGCTCTGGGCGCGATTCGGTTGAGGCCTGCTAAGTCGAGACTTCTTGCTATTTGCCGATATGACGCTATGAAGACGGTGTCGCTGGACAAAGGGGGAGTGCAATTCATGACGACAACCAAGCCGACAGCTCCGACGGTCACGCTGAAACATCTCGCCGCCGAAATGGCCGAGAAGCATGACATGGCCAAGAAGCAGTCTGAGGCCCTGCTGCAGGAATTTGTCGACCGCATCACCGCTCATCTCAAGAAGGGCAACCGCGTCCGCATCGGCGGGTTCGGCATCCTTCAGGTGCGCCACCGCGCGGCGCGCATGGGCCGCAACCCGGCGACCGGCGAGGCGATCAAGATCAAGGCGAGCAAGAAGGTCGCCTTCCGTGCCTCCAAGGAATTGAAAGAGACCATCCTCTAGTCGCGCAATCGCGACGAACCGGCGACAGCCCGGTCAACCCGCCTTGCGGCGGCGGTGCCGGTGCGCGCCCCGCCGCGGAGCGGCATAAGAGAGATCGGCGCGCGGCCTAGAGAGAAGCGGCGGAGGATCAACCCGCCTTGCGGCGACGGTACCGTTCGGCGCGCCCCGCCGCGGAGCGGCAAAAAAGCGTAGCACCTGACGTGCGAAGCCAAAGAATAAAGTCGGCGTGCGGACACTTCGCAGAAAATTGACCATTAACCCACCTTGCGGCGGCGGTACCGTTCGGCGCGTACCGAAGCGGCGATCTCGCTGCCGCGCATGCCGTGATAGGCCTCGCTCAGCCCTGCGCGCGCCTGGTGCAGCTGGGCCTCGATGCCGGCGAGGGATTGCTCGATATGCGCGCGCCTTTCGATCAAGGCTTTGTCGAACGTCACGGGCGCGCTTCCCGCCTCGGCCGCTTTCTGCCGCAGCTCGATCTTGTCGCACTCTTGGCGCAGCCGCGCCGCGAGCCGGTCGAGATCGCCAATCTCGCGCCGGTGTTCCGCGAGTTGGAATCGGTAGCCGCGCATTTCGCTGTCCGGACGTTTCATGACTGCATGCCTCCGCATGGTGGGTCGAGTCGATGTGCAGCGAATCGACTCGACTCGATTAAAAAAACGATTCGCCGCTAAGGTTACCGAACTTTTTTTGCACT
Source organism: Allostellaceae bacterium (assembly GCA_035602175.1). Classification (GTDB taxonomy): domain Bacteria; phylum Pseudomonadota; class Alphaproteobacteria; order ATCC43930; family CGMCC-115725; genus REEB95. The sequence continues at coordinate 1,460 of DATNMV010000109.1, read as the reverse complement.
TTATTTTGCGGCGCGAATCGTGCGCCGCAGGTTCGACTCGGATCATGCGCCGATCCGCTTAAGGGCCAGTTAAATCAATGAAATGAACGGGTTGATTGCCACCTTCGGGGGTAGGCAGCCGGCCCGCTGGATTGCCGACATAGTAAAAAAATGCTCGCGTATGAATCAAAATTAACGAAGTTTTTACGCCGATTGGTAAGGATGATTAAAGTTGGAGTATGGTTTCCAAAGTCCTTCTTTCTGGAGGTCCGCGATGCGCGTGTTATTGATCGAAGACGATTCGGCCACCGCGGCCAGCATCGAGATGATGCTGAAAGGCGAGGGCTTCATCTGCGACACCACCGACCTCGGCGAGGACGGACTCGAGATCGGCAAGCTCTACGACTACGACATCATCGTGCTCGATCTCATGCTGCCGGACATCGACGGCTACGAGGTGCTGCGCCGGTTGCGCGCCGCGCGGGTGCGCACCCCCATCCTGATCCTCTCCGGCATGGCCGAGCTCGACAACAAGATCAAGGGCCTGGGCTTCGGCGCCGACGACTTCCTGGCGAAGCCGTTCGACCGCCGCGAACTGATCGCCCGCATCCAGGCGATCGTGCGCCGCGCCAAGGGTCATTCGGAATCGGTCATCCGCACCGGCAAGCTCACCGTCAATCTCGACAGCCGCACGGTCGAGGCCGAGGGCTCGCCCCTCCACCTGACGGGCAAAGAATACGGCATTCTCGAATTGCTGAGCCTGCGCAAGGGCACGACCTTGACCAAGGAGATGTTCCTCAATCATCTCTACGGCGGCATGGACGAGCCCGAGCTCAAGATCATCGACGTCTTCGTCTGCAAGCTCAGGAAGAAACTCGCGGTCGCCACCCACGGCGACAACTACATCGAAACCGTGTGGGGCCGCGGCTATGTGCTGCGCGATCCGCCGGGTGGAGAAATCGCGGCGGAGCCGGCTAAGGTTCCGGTTGCGGCTGCGGTCAAGGCCTGACATTCATTCGCTTTGCCGGGGGTTATCGGAACGGCGGCGCAGAAGGCGCCGCCGCTTTTCTTTAAATACAGTTCCCGTCACCCGATCTTGAACGTCGCGCGTTTGGGCGCTTCGGCGAGGGTCAGCCTGGCGCCGAGGTTTTCGGCATAACGCGCAGTGAAATAGCCGTGGATGGTGCGCGCGGTAAGATCGGCCGCGCCGGCCCCCGCCGCCAGTGCCGCCTTCATTTCCGCCGTGAGATTGACGCTCTCGCTCTCGGCAACGGCTTCGATGCTCTTGTCCTTGCCCGACAGCGTCACCTTGCCGCCGCGCGGCAGCACCTCCACCGCCAGCAGCGCCAGGTTGCAGGCGAGCTTCTGCCATTCGACCGGAAGCGCGTCGAACGCTTCCGGCCACAAGCAGGCGACCTTGCCGCCCTCCAACATGCCGGCGATGAGATCCTTGGGAACGGGCGCGCCGCCGCCCGCCCCGC
>DATNMV010000108.1:0-9774 GCA_035602175.1 Allostellaceae bacterium | reverse complement strand
TGTCGGGAACCGTGGGCGCCGGGCCGAGCCGGTTGAGCACGCTCAGGTCGACGGTCACGCTCGAACCGCCGAAGCTGCCATAGACATAATCCGCTTGGGCCGGCTGCGCGGCGGTGACCGCCAGCGCCAGAGCGAGCATCGCCGCCGCGGAATAGAGTCCGCGCGATCCGGATCGAATAACGGTGGCAAGTGCACGCATATTGGCTTGCGACATTCCGCCTGTCTGTTATCCCCCTCATCCCCGCTGCTGTCTCGCTCAAAGCCGGCTACGGGGGGTGGTTAAAGCCTACCGTAAGACCGGTTATCCCGCCACTGTTACGTGACGAGTCATCCCCAGCTTTCCCGGTCTTTTTGCGGCGCGAATATCGTTAACACTTGGCCGCGGTTTAACCCCAAAAACGGCGGAGTCTCTGAACCAGCGGGGGCCTGCACACTGCCGCGTTCAGCCCTTTTTGCCGTTTTTGCCCGAAGATTTAATCTCGCCGCGCGCGATGGCGCGCAGATGCACCTCGTCCGGTCCGTCGACGATTTGCAGCGCGCGGCCCCAGCTCCAGATATCGGCCAACGGCGTGTCCTGGGTCAGGCCGGCGGCGCCGAACACCTGCATGGCGCGGTTGGCGATGGCCACCTGGATGCGCGGCACGATCACTTTGATGAGCGCGACCTCGCGCCGCGCGGCCTGGTTGCCGTCGCGGTCCATCAGCCAGGCGGCCTTCAACACCAGTAGCCGCGCCTGTTCGATCTCGATGCGCGACAGCGCGATCCATTCGCAGATGGTGCCGTGATCGGCCAGCGGCGCGCCGAAGGCCTGGCGCGATGTGGCGCGCGCGACCATCAGCTCGAGCGCCAATTCGCAAGCGCCGATCGAGCGCATGCAATGATGGATGCGGCCGGGGCCGAGCCGCGCCTGCGCCAGGGCGAAGCCGCCGCCTTCCTCGCCCAGAAGATTGTCCGCCGGCACGCGCACATTTTCGAACAGCACCTCGCAATGTCCTTCGGGATGGACGTGATGCATCACCGGCGGATTTCTTATTATTTTCAAGCCTTTAGAATCGGAGGGCACCAGCACCATGCTGTGCCGCTTATGCGGTTCCGGACGCTCCGGGCCGGTCTGTCCCATGACGATGAAGAGCTTGCAGCGCGGATCGGCGGCGTTGGTGATGAACCATTTGCGGCCGTCGATGATCCAGTCCGGGCCCGCGCGTTTGATCGACGTGCGAATGTTGGTGGCGTCGCTCGAGGCCACATCGATCTCGGTCATGGCGAAGGCAGAGCGGATCTTGCCTTCGAGCAGCGGCGTCAACCACTGCGTTTTCTGCCGCGCGTTGGCGGCGAGGTGCAGCAGTTCCATGTTGCCGGTGTCGGGCGCGTTGCAGTTGAAGACCTCCGACGACCAGGGAATTCGCCCCATGATTTCGGCGCAGGGCGCGTAATCGAGATTGGACAGTTGGGTGCCCGGCTCGTCGGGTTTGAGTCCGGGGAGAAACAAATTCCACAGCCCCTCGGCGCGCGCCTTGGATTTCAATTCTTCGATGAAGGGCGGCGGGAACACGCCTTGCTCCACGACCAGGCGTTTATATTCCGTCTGGCGGGGTGCAATATTTTGAGCGATGAAATCCTTGAGCCGCGCCTGGATGCGCTGCGACTTTTCCGAGAATTCGAAATCCATTTGTCCTTGTCCGCCGGCTTATACGCCGGCTTGGGCGCTTCCTGCGGAGCGGAAGGATACGGCATATTGGCGGCATGAAAAAGGGAAGGGCGCCGCGCGCGCCATCCTCCGCAACATGCGCATCCGCGACCGCGACGCGGAAATTGCCGATGAAAATGGCGCGGTGATTTTCCCGACGACGCAGTGTCCGAGACGAATCGTGGGCGATGACGCGCAATAATCGGGTTGAAACTTGCGGCCCGACGTCGGAGACAGCCAGACCTACAAAAATGTTATATAAACAATATATTAACCATAATTCTTAAAGTACGGATCGGAGCCCGGCGAGGGGGAGACCTCGACTTGCCCTCTATGGTCCTAAGACCCTGACGAGAACGGGGTTGCGCGGGCTTGATCCATCGGCTTTAGTGCCGATGTATTGAGTACTGAAACCGTCCTAATTACCCCGGCGCTCCGGAGAGCCATGATCATACTCAGCAAACTGGCCGATTACGGCGTCATCATCGCCACCCAGCTGGCGAGCGATCCCGCGCGCCAGATGACCGCGGCGAGCCTCGCCGAACAGACCCGCCTGCCGCGAACCACCGTGGCCAAGGTGCTCAAGACCTTGGCGCATGGCGGGGTGGTGGCGGGTTCGCGCGGCGCTTCCGGCGGCTACCGGCTGGCGCGCAAGCCCGAGGCGATTTCGGTCGCCGAAGTGGTGGCGGCGATCGACGGCGAAATCGGCGCCACGCAATGCACCATCCACGGCCCGTCCTGCGAACGCACCCAATTCTGTTCGACCAAGCCGCATTGGCAGCGCATCAACGACGCCGTCGGCAACGCGCTGTCGGCCATGAGCCTCGCGGAAATGGCGCCCACCGGCCTGCTCGCGCGCTGGGCGCGCACGCCGCCGCGCAAAACCCCGGGCGAGGGAGCAACCCGATGAGCAGCGACACCGGCAGCGACGTCGCCAAGCTCGGCGCCTTGCGCGAGGGCTACAAATACGGCTTCGTCACCGACATCGACAGCGACAGCGCGCCGCCAGGCCTCAACGACGATACGGTGCGCTACATCTCGGCCAAGAAGCACGAACCGCAATGGCTGCTCGATTGGCGGCTCGAAGCCTTCCACCACTGGCAGACGATGGAAAATCCGCACTGGGCGAAGCTGCGCGTGGCGCCGATCGACTATCAGGCGGCGACGTATTATTCCGCGCCCAAGCGCGCCAACGCGCCCAAATCGCTCGACGAGGTCGATCCGGAAATTCTCCAGACCTACGAGAAGCTCGGGATTCCCCTCCACGAGCGCGCGGCCTTGGCCGGCGTGGCGGTGGACGCGGTGTTCGACAGCGTCTCGGTCGCCACCACCTTCAAGAAGACGCTCGGCGATCTCGGCATCATCTTCTGTTCCTTCGGCGAGGCGGTGCGCGAGCATCCCGAGCTGGTGAGGAAATATCTCGGCTCGGTGGTGCCGCAAGGCGACAATTTCTTCGCCGCGCTCAACTCGGCGGTGTTCAGCGACGGCTCCTTCGTCTATGTGCCGAAGGGGCTGCGCTGCCCGATGGAGCTGTCGACGTATTTCCGCATCAACGCCGCCAAGACCGGCCAGTTCGAGCGCACGCTCATCATCGCCGACCGGGGCAGCTATGTGAGCTACCTCGAAGGCTGCACCGCGCCGCAACGCGACGAGAACCAGCTTCACGCCGCGGTGGTCGAGCTGGTCGCGCTCGAGGACGCGCAAATAAAATATTCGACGGTACAGAACTGGTATCCCGGCGACGCCGAGGGCAAGGGCGGCATCTATAATTTCGTCACCAAGCGCGGCGCTTGTAGGGGAGCACGCGCTAAAATTTCTTGGACACAAGTCGAGACCGGCTCGGCGATCACCTGGAAATACCCGAGCTGCATCCTCGAAGGCGACGACAGCGTGGGCGAGTTCTACTCGGTCGCCATCACCAACAATTACCAGCAGGCCGATACCGGCACCAAGATGATCCATCTCGGCAAGAACACGCGCTCGACCATCATCTCCAAGGGCATTTCGGCGGGCAAGGGACAGAACACCTATCGCGGCCTGGTGCGGATGCAGCCCAAGGCGCAGAACGCGCGCAACTACACCCAGTGCGATTCGCTGCTCATCGGCGACAAGTGCGGCGCGCATACCGTGCCTTATATAGAGACGCGCAATCCCACCGCGCGAGTCGAGCACGAGGCGACGACCTCGAAGATCAGCGACGACCAGCTGTTCTATTGCCAGAGCCGCGGCCTGTCGAAGGAGGACGCGCTGTCGCTGATCGTCAACGGTTTCTGCAAGGCCGTGTTGAAGGAATTGCCGATGGAATTCGCGGTCGAGGCGCAGAAACTCCTGGCGGTCAGCTTGGAAGGCAGCGTCGGGTAATCCGCATGTTGGAAATCAAAAATCTGCACGCGCGCATCGCCGACGGGCGCGAAATACTGAAGGGCGTCGATCTCGACGTGAAGGCGTGCGAGGTGCACGCCATCATGGGTCCCAACGGCTCGGGCAAGAGCACGCTCGCCGGCGTGCTCACCGGCAAGCCCGGCTACGAGGTGACGCAGGGCGCGGTGCTGTACCAGGGCCGCGATCTCCTGGCGCTCGCGCCGGACCAGCGCGCGCGTGAAGGCGTGTTCCTGGCCTTCCAATACCCGGTCGAGATTCCGGGCGTGAACAACATGTATTTCCTGCGAGCCGCCTTGAACGCCACGCGCAAGCAGCGCGGCGAGGCCGAGCTCGACGCCGGCCAGTTTCTCAAAGCGGTGCGCGCCAAGCTCAAGCTCTTGGAGATCGGCGAGGATCTGCTGCAACGCGGCGTCAACGTGGGATTTTCCGGCGGCGAGAAAAAGCGCAACGAGATCTTCCAGATGGCGATGCTCGAGCCCAAGCTCGCGATCCTCGACGAGACCGACAGCGGCCTCGACATCGACGCGCTCCAGACCGTGGCCAAGGGCATCAACGCGCTGCGCGGGCCGGATCGCGCCGTGCTGCTCATCACCCATTATCAGCGTCTCCTGGAGCACGTGGTGCCGGATCGCATTCACGTGCTGGCGGGCGGGCGCATCGTCAAATCCGGCGGCAAGGAATTGGCGGCGGAATTGGAGAAAACCGGTTACGCCGCCTTCGGAGACGCGGCGTGAGCGACGCGCTCGCTGAAATCTGGCCTTATGTCGAGGCGTTCAAGCGGCGCGGTTCGACCGGCGAACCGGCTTGGCTGACGAAGCGGCGCGAAGGCGCGATGAAGCGTTTCGCCGAGCTGGGCTTTCCGTCGCGCCGGCAAGAAGCGTGGCGTTACACCAATCTTCAGTCCTTGCAGAAGGCGAGCTTCCCGCCGGCGGATGATGCGGCCGCGATCGAAACCGCCGCGCTGGCGCCCTGGCGCTATCCCGGCGAGGCTCACCGTCTCGTTCTGATCAACGAACGATTTTCTCCGGATCACTCCGCCATCGGCGCGTTGCCCAAGGGCGTCTGGCTCGCCTCGACGGCGCAGACCCTCAAGGATCGGGCCGATCTTTTGCAATCGGCGTTGCGCGAGACCGACACCGTCGGCGGCCAGCCTTTCGTTTCCTTAAACGCCGCGCTGTTCGAGGACGGGTTCGTGCTCGCGCTCGAACCGGGCGCGACGCTCGACAAGCCGGTCGAGATCGCGCATTTCGGCAAGGGCGACCAGCGCTCCTTCCATCTGCGCAACCTGGTGATGCTCGGCGCCGGCAGCCGCGCCACGCTGATCGAAAGCTATGCCGGCGAAGGCGCCTATTGGACCAACGCGGCCGGCGTGATCGGCCTCGGCCAGGGCGCGGCGCTGACCCACGTCAAATTGCAGGACGAAAGCGCTTCCGCCATCCATCTGGCGCAGAACCGGATCGAGCTCGGCCGCGACGCGCGTTACGAGAGTTTCGCGCTCACCCTCGGCGCCAAGCTGTCGCGCCACGACAGCCAGGCGCGGCTCGAAGGCGAGGGGGCGGAGTGCCATCTCAACGGCGCCTTCCTGCTGCGCGGGACGCAAGAAGCGACCAACGTCACCTTCGCCGATCATGCCGCGCCGCGCGGCACCACGCGCGAGCTGTTCAAGGGCGTGGCCGAAGGCAGCGCGCATGGCGCGTTCCTCGGCACCATCGCGGTCCGGCCGAACGCGCAGAAGACCGACGCGCATATGCTCAACAAGAACCTGCTGCTGAGCCCGCGCGCCGCGATCGACACCAAGCCCGAACTCGACATCCTGGCCGACGACGTCAAATGCGGCCACGGCGCGACCGTCGGCGATCTCGACGACGAGGCGCTGTTCTATCTCGAAAGCCGCGGGCTGCCGGCGCCCGAGGCGAGGCAGATGCTGATCGCCGCCTTCGCCGCCGACGCGCTCGACCGGGTCGAGAACAAGGATCTGCGCGCCTTCCTCGACGTTCATGCGCAACGCTGGCTGAAGGGGCGCGAATCGTGAGCGTGAGCCGGATGCAGACAACGGCCAAGCCCGGCTTCGATCCGCGCCGGGTCAAGCGCGACTTCCCGATCTTTGAGCGCAATCCCGGGCTGGTCTTCCTCGACAGCGCGGCCAGCGCGCAGAAGCCGGCGGCGGTGATCGACCGCGTGTCGGATTTCTACCGCGCGGATTACGCCAATGTGCATCGCGGCGTTTATGCCCTGTCGATGCGATCTTCCGAGCTTTACGAAGCCGCGCGCGAGACCGCGCGGAAATTCCTCAACGCCGCGAGTTCGGACGAGATCGTGTTCGTGCGCGGCGCGACCGAGGCGATCAACCTGGTTGCCTATTCCTGGGGTTTGAATTTCCTCAAGCCGGGCGACGAGGTGCTGGTCACCGAGCTCGAACACCACGCCAATATCGTGCCCTGGCAATTGATCCGCGAACGCACCGGCTTGAAGCTGGTGGCGGCGCCCATTGATGCCTCAGGCGGTTTGGACCTCGCCGCCTTCGAGAAAAAGCTCTCCGCCAAGACCAAGCTGGTCGCAGTGACGCATCTGGCCAACGCGACCGGCGCGCTGTTGCCCATCGAGGCCATTATTCGCCTGGCGCACAAGGGAGGCGCAAAGGTGCTGGTCGATGGCTGCCAGGCGGCGCCGCGATTGCCGGTCGATGTAAAAGCATTGGACTGCGACTTCTACGTTTTCTCCGGCCACAAGACCTACGGCCCGACCGGCATCGGCGTGCTTTATGCCAAGCGGGACATCCTCGAATCCATGCCGCCTTTCCAAGGCGGCGGCGACATGATCGAGCAGGTGACCTTCGAGAAAACCACCTTCCAGCATCCGCCGCACCGCTTCGAAGCCGGCACGCCCGATATTTCCGGCGCCATCGGCCTGGCGCGCGCGCTCGAATACATCGACAGCCTGGGCCGGGACGCCATTCTGGCGCACGAGGAACAGCTCACCGGCTACGGCGTCGACCGGCTTTCGAGACTTCCGGGCGTCAAGCTGGTGGGGGCGGGGCAGCGGCGGCTCGGCATCCTGTCGCTCGATGTCCAGGGCATCCATCCGCACGATCTCGCCACGGTGCTGGATCAGCATCACGTCGCGGTGCGGGCCGGGCATCATTGCGCCCAGCCGCTGATGGACAGGCTGGGGCTTCCCGGCACCACGCGGGCTTCGCTCGGCGTCTACAACGACGAGAGCGACATCGACGCGCTCGCAACCGCGCTGACGGCGGCGCAGAAAATGTTCGGGTGAGGGCGATGGATACGCGCGAGCTTTACCAGGACATCATCCTCGATCACGGGCGCCACCCGCGCAATTTCCACGCGCTCGCCCATCCGACCCATTCAGCGCAAGGGCACAACCCGCTTTGCGGCGACCGCGTCACCGTCTATCTCGAGCTCGACGGCGATCTGATCAAGGATGTGAGCTTCGAGGGGCGCGGCTGCGCCATCTCCACCGCCTCGGCGTCGCTCATGACCGAGGTGCTGAAGGGTAAGACCGTGGCCACCGCCGAGGAGCTGTTCAAGGATTTTCACGCCCGTGTCACCGGCCATCAGCATCCGCAACAGCACCCGTCCCACGGTCTCGAGGACGAACTGGAACGGCTCGAGCCGCTGACCGGGGTCAAGGCCTATCCGGCGCGGGTCAAATGCGCGACCTTGGCCTGGCATGCCTTCGAAGCGGCGCTCAAGGACGGCAACATCACGGTCAAGACCGAGTAGATCATGCAGGACGAAGGCAAGGATCCGTTCGATTTCATGCGCACCGAACCGCCGCCGGAGACGGATGAGGTCGAACGGCCGGAGCCGGGCGAAAAGGATCCCGAGCTCGAGGAGAAGGTGCTAGGCGCGCTCAAGACCGTGCGTGATCCCGAAATCCCGGTCAACCTGGTGGATCTGGGACTGATCTATGAACTGATCGTGCGCAAGGACGGCGTGGTCTATGTCGAGATGACGCTCACAACGCCGGCCTGCCCGGTGGCGGGGGCGCTGCCCGGTCAGGTGCGCGACGCGATTTCATCCGTGCCCGGCGTGCAGGATGCGCGCGTCAAGCTGGTGTGGACTCCGACCTGGACCAAGGACCGCATGAGCGAGGAAGCCAGGCTCGAACTGGGTTTGATGGATTAGAAAAAAGACGCCAAAGAAGAAGAGGGGGCGATGCTGAAGCTCTGGGGCCGGACCAATTCGTCCAACGTGCAGAAAGTGCTGTGGACCTGCGCCGATCTCGGCATTCCATACGAGCGCGTCGATTGGGGCGGCAAGTTCGGCGGCAACGACGATCCCGCCTATCGCGCGATGAACCCCAACGGGCTGGTGCCGACGGTCCAGGACGGCGAGCTCATCCTGTGGGAATCGAACACCATCATCCGCTATCTCTGCAACACGCGGAACGGCGCCAGTCTCTATCCGGCCGATGCCGGCAAACGCAGCCGAGTCGAGCGCTGGATGGACTGGCAGCTCTCCAAGCTCAACACGCCCATGGCCGCCATGTTGTGGGGTTATTACCGCACCCCGCCGGACAAACGCGACTCGGCGGCGCTGGAGAAATGCCGTTCGGACGCGATCACGCTGTGGCAGATGGTCGAGCGGCAGCTCGCCAAGCAGGATTATCTCGCCGGCGCGGATTTTTCCCTGGCCGATATCTGCAACGGCATCTGGGCGCATCGCTGGTACCAGCTTCCGGTCGAGCGGCCCGATCTACCCGGATTAATGGCATGGTACGGGCGGATATCCAAACGCCCCGGATTCGTCGCGCATATAGCCGGTCCGATCAGTTGAACGGCGTACTGTCTCACGCAATCGTGAACCCGGCCCGCAGCGACCGGCTTTTATCATTCGCGGCTTTTATACATTTTTGGGGAGAGATTGATGCATAAGACCATTACTTGGAGTGCGGCCGCGCTATTCGCGGCAGTCGGGATGGCGGCGGCGACCGCGGTCTTCGCCCAAGACAACACGGCCTTCGTCAAGGAACGCCAGGATTTCATGGACCAGCAACAGAAGGACGTGAACGCCATCGGCGCCTACGGCAAGGGACAGGGCGACCAGGCGACGGCGCTGGAGAAGGCGAACGATCTGGTGGCGCTGGCGCCGAAGATCATCGGCTATTTCGACGGCAAGCAGAACACCAGCAGCGCCAGCATACCCACCGTATCGCGCGCCAAGCCCGAAATCTGGCAGAGCTTCGACAAGTTCAAGGCGACCGTTCCCGTGCTCCAGGCGGAAGAGGCGAAGCTCGTCGACGCCATCAAGAGCGGCAATGCCCAGGCAACGGCGGACCAAGTCGCCGCCATGTATAAGAACGGCTGCGGCGCCTGCCACACCGATTACCGCGCGCCGAAAACCTGAACGCGGCAACGCGCGGTCTCGGAACGATGCGACCGCACGCTCTCGCGCTGGCGGTGATTCTCGCCACGCTGCCGTCGATGGCCCGGGCCGCCGACCCGGCCGCCGTCGCGCGCGGCGCCTATCTGTTCAACGCCGCCGATTGCGTCTCCTGCCACACCGATAAGAAAAACGACGGCGCGCCGCTGGCCGGCGGCCGTCCGCTGGCGACGCCCTTCGGCACTTATTACAGCCCGAACATTACGCCCGACGACGCCACCGGCATCGGCAAATGGACACTCGATGATTTTCACCGCGCGCTGCGCGACGGCCGAGACGACGACGGCGATTTCCTCTTTC
>DATNMV010000107.1:0-7845 GCA_035602175.1 Allostellaceae bacterium | reverse complement strand
AGAACGGGATGTTGGCGACGAAGCTCTCGAAGCCCTGGTGCAGCGCCTCGACCGAGCCGTAATGGTCCAAATGCTCGGGATCGATGTTGGTCACGACCGCGATGGTCGAGGGCAGCTTGACGAAGGTGCCGTCGCTCTCGTCGGCCTCGACCACCATCCACTCGCCGGCGCCCAGCCGCGCGTTGGTGCCATAGGCGTTGATGATGCCGCCGTTGATGACCGTCGGATCGAGCCCGGCGGTTTCCAACAACGCGCCGATCATCGAGGTGGTGGTGGTCTTGCCGTGGGTGCCGGCGACCGCGATCGCCCATTTGAGCCGCATCAACTCGCCCAGCATCTCGGCCCGGCGCACCACGGGTATGAGCCGCGCCCGCGCCTCGACCACTTCGGGATTGTCGGGTTTCACCGCCGAGGACACGACCACCACCTTGGCCTTGCCCAGGTTTTCGGCGCGGTGGCCGATCTCGACCGGCACGCCGATGGCGCGCAGCCGCCGCACATTGGCGTTGTCGGCGATGTCGCTGCCCTGCACCTCGTAGCCGAGATTCTTCAGGATCTCGGCGATGCCGCTCATGCCGATGCCGCCGATGCCGGTGAAATGAATGATGCCGATGTCGCGGGGCAGCGCTCTCACCGGGCGCCTCCATGAGAAGTCGTGGTCGCCGTTTCCAGCACCAGATCGGCCAGGCGACGCGCCGCGTCGGGCCGGCCGTGGCGAAACGCCGAGGAAGCGGAAGCTTCGAGCAGTGCCGGCTGGCTAAACAGGTTTTCCAGCCGTTGCGCCAGCGCCGTGGGGGTGAAATCGCGCTCGGCCATGACCCAGGCGGCGCCCGACTGTCTCAACGCCTCGGCGTTCGCCGTCTGGTGGTCGTCGGCGGCGAAGCGATAGGGCACCAGAATCGCGGGCCGCCCGACGGCGCAGATCTCGGCGACTGAGGAAGCACCGGCGCGCGAGATGACCAGATGTGCACGCGCCAGCCGCGCCGGCATGTCGGAAAAGAAGGTCGCGGTCTCGGCCTTGATGCCGTTGGCGGCATGGGCCGCGCGCACCGCGGCGATGTCCTCGGGCCTGGCCTGCTGCGCGAGCTTGATCCGCGCGCGCAGCGAAGCGGGCAGCAGCGCCAGCGCCGCCGGTACCACCGCGCTCAGGATGTGCGCGCCTTGGCTGCCGCCGATGACCAAAAGCTCGATCGGCCCGGTTTCCGGCGCGGCGTAGGGTACGGCACGCGCGGCAGATATGGATGCCCGCACCGGGTTGCCGGTCTCGACCGCGCGTGAACGCCCGGCGGCGTCGAGCCCGTCCACCTCGGCAAAGGAGGTAGCGATGCGTTTCATCCGCGGCGCCAGCCAGCGATTGGCGCGGCCGAGCCGCGCATTCTGCTCGTGGAGCAGGGTGGGGAATCCCAGCCGCGAGGCCGCCAGCATGGTCGGCACCGAGGGATATCCTCCGAAGCCCACCGCGGCATCGGGCGCCAGCGCGCGCATCAGCTTGCGCGCGGCGACGGCGCCGAGCGCGATCTCGATCGCCGCCGCCAGCTTGCTCAAGAGCGAGGCGCCCGGCCGCCCGGCGCGGATGCGGTGCAGATCGACGCCCGGCAGGCGGTCGCCGAAGGCCTGGCCGCGCTTGTCCGTCACCAGCGCCACTTTCAGGCCGCGGCCCAGCAATTCGCCCGCCAGCGCCTCGGCCGGGAAGATGTGGCCGCCGGTGCCGCCGGCGGCGAGCACGATCAGGCCGCTCATAGGTCTTCTCCGCCGAAGCGCCGCCGCGTCAACGCCAAGGCCATGCCCATGCCGAGGCCCAAGGCCAGCAGCGACGAGCCGCCATAGGAGATGAAGGGCAGGGTCATGCCCTTGGTCGGCATCAGATGGAGGGCCGACGCCATGTTGATGACCGCCTGCAGCCCGAACTGCACGAACAGGCCGGTGGCGGCGATGACGATGAACAGGTTGTTTTCCTGGAGCAGCCGCGAGAAGCCGCGCAACACGATGAAGGCGAACAGCGCGACGATGACCAGGCAGGCGATCAGCCCCAGCTCTTCGCCGGCGACGGCGAAGACGAAATCGGCATGCGCGTCGGGCAACGTGTCCTTGACCGTACCCTCGCCGGGGCCGCGGCCGAACAGCCCGCCGTTCATGAACGCGTCCATCGAGCGGTCGATCTGATAGCTGTCGCCGCTCGCCGGATCGAGGAAGCGGTCGATGCGGCTCTGCACATGCGGCAGGGTGAAATAGGCCGCGATCAGGCCGAGCCCGCCGGTGCCGAGGCACGCCGCCGCCCAGGCCAGCCGCAGCCCCGCCAGGAAGAACTGGGTGAACCACACCGCCGAGACGACGAAGGCCATGCCGAAATCGGGCTGGCGGATGAGCAGGAACAGCACCAACAGGAAGAGCCCGACGGCGATTGCCTGGCCCGGGAATCCGGGCGTATCGCGCGACTTGGCGAACAGCCAGGCCGAGAGCACGGCGAAGCACGGCTTGACGAATTCCGAGGGCTGGAGCGAGAACCACGGCAGCTCGATCCAGCGCCGCGCGCCCTTGACCTCGACGCCGATGAACAGCGTCGCCAGCATGAGCGTCACCGCGACCGCGAAACCGACGATGGCGATGCGGCGCACGTTGCGCGGCGTTTGCAACGAGACCGCGAACATCACCGCCAGCGCCGCCGGCAGCACCGCGAAATACCGCTTCACGAAATGCAAATGGTCGGCGCCGATGCGCTCGGCCACCGAGGGGCTGGCCGCCATCACCAGCAGCGAGCCGAATCCCACCAGCGCCGCCAGGGCCAGCAGCGTCCAGCGGTCCACCGACCACCACCATTGCGCCACCGCGCTTTTGTCGGTGCGGGCGAAGTTCACGCGCGCCTCCCGGGAAGCTTTTCCACCAGGGCGCGGAAGCGCTCGCCGCGCTCCTCGAAATCCTTGAACTGGTCGAAGGAGGCGCAAGCGGGCGAAAGCAGCACCACCGCGCCAGGCTTGCCGTCCTCGAGCGCCGCCTGGCGCGCGGCCGCGACCGCCCGGTCGAGTGAGCCGGAAACCTCGTAAGCCACGCGGCCTTCCAGGGTCTTGGCGAAATCCTTCGCGGCCTCGCCGATCAGGAAGGCGCGGCGGATGCGCGGGAAAAGCGGCGCCAGCCCGGCGATGCCGTCTTCCTTCGGCTGGCCGCCGGCGATCCAATAGATGTCGTCGTAACAGGCGAGCGCCTTTTCGGCGGCGTCGGCGTTGGTCGCCTTGCTGTCGTTGACGTAACGCACGCCGTCGATCTCGGCGATCAGCTCCTGACGGTGCGCCAGGCCGGGGAAGCTCTTGATGCCGGCGACGGCGGATTGGGCGTCGAGACCGAGGGCGCGGGCCGCGGCATAGGAAGCCGCCGCGTTCTGGCCGTTGTGCCGTCCGGGCAAATGCGGCGTCACGGCCAGGTCGAGGATGTTTTGCGTCTTGCCGTCGAGATCGTCGATCAGCTTTCCGTCCCGGACATAAACGCCGCCCGGGGCCGGGCCGTTGGCCGAGATCGGCACCGTCTTCTGCCGCCCGGCGGATTTGAGCGCGGCATAGATGCCGCGGCAGATCTCGTCGTCGACGCCGATGATCGCGCTGTGCTTGGCGCTCTGGTTGCGGAAGACGCGCTTCTTGGCCTCGATATAGCCCGCCATGCCACCGTGGCGGCCGAGATGGTCGGGCGTCACGTTCAACAGCACCGCGACGTCGAGCGCCAGGCTGCTGGTGAGCTCGAGTTGATAGGAGCTCAGCTCCAAAACGTAGATGCCGTTCTTGCCCAGGGCTTCGAGCAGCAGGACGGGGAAGCCCAGATTGCCGCCGATTTCCACTTTTCGTCCGGCCTGCTTGAGGATATGGCCGATCAGCGCGGTGGTGGTCGATTTGCCGTTGGTGCCGGTGATGCCGGCGAAGCGCGCGGTTTTGCAGGCGAGCGCCAGCAGCTCGATGTCGCCGATGATCGGCACGCCCGCCCGGCGCGCGAGATCGGCGACCGGGTGCGGCTTGGGATGGGTGTGCGGAATGCCCGGCGACAGCACCAGCGCCTTGGCGCCGTCGAGCCCGTGCCGGGCGAGATCGGTGAGGTCGAGTCCGGAATTTTGCGCGGCCTGGCGTTTTTCCGCCGCGTCATCCCAGGCCAGCACGCGCGCGCCGCCCTGTTTCAGCGCCAAGGCCGCCGCCAATCCCGAGCGCGCCAGTCCCAACACGGCCACGGTCTCGTTGCGGAAATTGGCAACCGGGATCATCGCCTCACCTCAATTTCAGCGTGGTGAGGCCGGCGATCGCCAGGATCGAGGCGATGATCCAGAAGCGGATGACGATGGTCGGCTCCTTCCAGCCCTTCTGCTCGAAATGGTGGTGGAGCGGCGCCATGCGGAACACGCGCTTGCCGGTGAGCTTGAAGCTCGCCACCTGCACGATCACCGACACGGTCTCGAGCACGAACAGCCCGCCGATGATCGCCAGCACGAGTTCGTTCTTGGTGACGACGCTGACGATTCCGAGCGCGGCGCCGATCGACAGCGAGCCGGTGTCGCCCATGAACACCATGGCCGGCGGCGCGTTGAACCACAGGAAGCCCAGCGCCGCGCCCACCATCGCCGCGCAGAACACCGCCAGCTCGCCCGCGCCGGTGACGTGCTGGATCTGCAGGTAATTGGCGAACACCAGGTTGCCGACCAGATAGGAGATCAGCATGAAGCAACCGGCCGCGATCATCGCCGGAACGATGGCGAGGCCGTCGAGCCCGTCGGTCAGATTGACCGCGTTGGCGGCGCCGGTGACGACCACGGCGGCGAATACGGCGAAGAACCAGCCGAGATCGGGCAGTACGGTCTTGAAGAACGGCACCGTCAGCGAGGTGCCGAGCGGGCGGTGCATCAGCGAAATCACTGCGATCACGCCGGCCAGCGCGATGGCGAACTCGATCAGCAGCCGGACGCGGCCCGGTATGCCCTTGGACGAGCGCTTGGTGAGCTTGCGGTAATCGTCGAAGAACCCGACCGCGCCGAAACCCGCTGTCACGAACAGCGTGACCCAGATGTATCCGTTGCGCAGATCGGCCCAGAGCAGCGTCGAACCGGTCACCGCCAGCAGGATCAAAAAACCGCCCATGGTGGGCGTGCCGGCCTTGGCGAGCAGGTGGCCGGCCGGCCCGTCGAGGCGGATCGGCTGGCCGCCGCGCTGTTTCACCTTCAGCCAGTTGATGATCGACGGGCCGCAGATGAAGCTGATGATCAGCGCCGTCACCACCGCGCCGCCCGAACGGAAGGTGATGTAGCGGAACAGGTTGAAGAGCGTGAATTGGTCGGCCAGGGGCGCGAGCAGCTCGTACAGCATGGGGCTACTCCTTCGCCGCCACGGCCGGCGTGGCGGCGACGAGGCGCGCCGCCACCTCGTACATCCGGCTGCCATGCGAACCCTTGACCATGACGACGTCGCCCGGCTTGAGCCGCGCCGCCGTCATCGCCGCCGTCTCGGTGGCGTTCGAAGCATGGCCGCCACGGCGCCGTGCCGGCAGCGCGTCGTAAAGCGCGCGCATCTCCGGGCCGGAGGCGAACACCAGGTCGATCCCGGCCGCGTCCAGCGCTCCGGCCAGCTCGGCGTGCAGCCGCACCGCGTCCGCGCCCAGCTCCAGCATGTCGCCCAGCACGGCGATGCGCCGGCCGCCGTTTTGCGGCTTCATCGCCGCCAGCACGTCGATGGCCGCGCGCATCGACGCCGGGCTGGCGTTGTAGCTCTCGTCGATCAGCACGGCCTCGCCGCCCGGAACCCGGATTTTGAATCGCCGGCCGCGACCCGCCATGGGCTCGAGCGTCGCCATCGCCGCCGCCGCCGCGACCACATCGCCGCCGGCGGCCTTGACCGCCGCCAGCACGGCGAGGCTGTTCATCACCCAATGGCGGCCGGGCAGCGCCACGGAATAGTCGAAAACGTCGCCCATCGCCGAAACGGTCACCGAGCTGGCGCAGCCATGCAGCTCGCAATCGACCAGCCGCACAGAGGATTCCTCGTGCGCGCCGAAGGAGACGATGCGCGTCACCCCGGCCGCGGCGGCGCGCGCGGCCAGGCGGCCGTAATAGGGATTGTCGCGGTTCAAGACGGCAGCGCCGCGCCCGCCCATGCCGTTGAAGATCTCGGCCTTGGCGTCGGCGATCGCCTCGACCGAGGGGAAGAACCCGAGATGGGCTGGCACGACGGTGGTGATGAGCGCGACGTCGGGCCGCACCAGCCGCGTCAGCGCGTCGATTTCGCCCGCGTGGTTCATGCCCATCTCGAACACGCCGTATTTGGCGTCGCGCGGCAAACGCGCGAGCGACAGCGGCACGCCCCATTGGTTGTTGAGGCTGCCGAGCGATGCGACGGTCGGACCCTGGCGTTCGAGCGCGTGGCGCAGCGCCTCCTTGGTGCCGGTCTTGCCGACGCTGCCAGTGACGCCGATGACCGTGGCGTGGCTGCGCGCGCGCGCCGCGCGGCCCAGATCCTCGAGCGCCTTCTGGGTGTCGGCGACCAAAAGCAGCGGCGCGTCGGCGGGAATCCGCTTGAGCGCGCGGCTGACCGCGGCGGCGGCGGCGCCCTTGCCGAGCGCGTCGGCGACGAAGTCGTGGCCGTCCGACTTGACCCCTTTGATCGCCACGAACAGATCGCCGCGCGCCAGGCTTCGGCTGTCGATCGAAACGCCCTGGGCGTTCCAATCGCGGCTGTTGCGGCCGGATGTGGCGGAAGCGGCTTCGGCGGAGGTCCAGAGCGCGCTCATGCGCGTCCTCCGGCCAGGGCGGCGACGGCGGCCCGCGCCGCTTCGCCGTCTTCGAAGGGCAGGGTGGCCGAGCCCACGATCTGCCCTCGCTCATGCCCCTTGCCGGCGATCAGCAGCAGATCGCCCGGACGCAACAGCCGGGCAGCCGCGAAAATCGCCTGGCGGCGGTCGCCGATTTCTTGCGCCTTGGGGCAGGCGGCCAGGATGGCGCGGCGGATGGCGCCCGCATCCTCGCTGCGCGGATTGTCGTCGGTGACGAACACCAGATCGGCCAGGCGCTGGGCGATGGCGCCCATCAAGGGCCGCTTGCCCTTGTCGCGGTCGCCGCCGCAGCCGAACACCAGCACCAGCCGGCCCGGGCAATGCGGGCGCAGCGCCTTGAGCGCGGTTTCGAGCGCGTCGGGGGTATGGGCGTAATCGACGATCAGCTTCGCGCCCGAAGGATGGATCGCGGCCAGCTCCATGCGTCCCGGCGCGCCCTTGAGACGGGAAAGCGCCTCGAGCGCCGGCTTGGCTTCGATCCCGGTGGCGAGCGCCAGGCCCAGCGCGCACAGCGCGTTCATCGCCTGGAATCCGCCCAGCAAGGGCAGGTCGAGGGCGTGGCGCTTGCCCGCCAGCTCGATTTCGATGCCGAGCCCGGCATCCTTGGGTTCGGCCTTGACGAGCCGCAGCTCGGCGCGCTCGGTCCGGCCGTAGCTGACGGTCTTGATTCCGCGCTTGCGGCAGAGCGCGGCGAGCGTGCCGCCTTCCGCCTGATCGATATTGATCACGGCGGTGCCGTCTGCGGGCAGCAACTCGGTAAAGAGCCGCGCCTTGGCGGCGAAATAGGCCGCCATGTCCGGGTGATAGTCGAGATGGTCGCGGGTCAGGTTGGTGAAGCCGGCGGCGGTCAGCTTGACGCCGTCGAGGCGGAACTGGTCGAGGCCGTGGCTCGAGGCTTCAAGCGCCAGATGGTCGACGCCCATCCTTGCCAATTCCTGCAATTCCTTGTGCAGCTCGACGGGGTCGGGGGTGGTGAGGCTGCCGGGTCGGTCGATCCCCGGCGCGACCATGCCGATGGTGCCGAGGCTCGCCGCCTTCAGCCCGGCGCTTTGCCAG
>DATNMV010000106.1:0-6173 GCA_035602175.1 Allostellaceae bacterium | reverse complement strand
AACCGAGCAAGCGGCGGCCTCCGGCCGCCGCCGGGAACCATCGGACGGGTTCAGGCGAGTGATCGAGCAGCTTACCCATTGCCCGATTTTGCAGGCGCTGTTCGCGTATTGGAGCGGCCGCTGCGGCAAGCGCGCCATGCCCGACCGCCGGGACATCGATCCGGTCACTCTGCCGCCATTCGTGCTGCCCAATTTGGCGATGTTCGATCTGGTCGAGGGCGCGCGGCGCGTCCGCGTTCGCCTGCTCGGCACCGACGTGGTAGCCCGCTTCGGCAAGGATTTCACCGGCCGATTCATCGACGAGGTGATGAGCGGCGATTACCTCGATTATATCTCCGCCCTGTGCCGCGAAGTCCATGCGCGCCGCGCGCCGGTTTACACCGAGAACCAGTTCCGCTGGCAAGTCCGGCAAGATATCGTCACGAGGCGATTGTTGCTGCCGCTGACCAACGGCGCGGATGAACCCGCCATTCTCCTGGCGGGTATGACCTTCGACATTGCCCATGATCAGCTCGATGGCCCGATCCGGTTCAACGGCATGACGCAACACACCGAATTGAAGCGCCATATCTTCGCCGCGCAGCCCGCCTGAACCGCTCCGCGGCCACCCGCTATTTTAGACGCATAGTCCGTGTTATCCTGACCGGCAAAACCGGGGAAGGAAACATGCGGGCACCGAAGGGCCTGGTGTCGGCGCTGCTGGCCGCCGGGGTGACATTGTTCCTGGCTTCGCCCTTGACGGGCACCGCGGCTCGGGCCGACGAGCCGCTTGTTATCCGCCACGGCTGGGTCAGCGCCACCAACGTGCTGTCGCCGCTGATCTTCCAGAAGCCCGACATCCTCAGGCATCTGGGCAAGAGCTACACCGTCGAGGCGATCCATTTCAACGGCACCTCGCCCGAGCTGCAGGCGATCGCCGCCAACGAAATCGACATCATCACACTCGGGTTTTCGACGCTCGCCGCCGGCGTCTTGAACGCCGGGCTCGATCTGCGCGCCGTCGCGGACGGCTTTCAGGACGGCGTCCCCGGCTATCTGTCGAGCCCCTTCATGGTGCGCAACGACAGCGGCATCCGGCGGATCGAGGATTTGAAGGGCAAGGTGGTGGCGACCAACAGCATCGGCGGTTCGCTCGACGTGGCGTTGCGCGCGCTTTTGCGCAAGCACGACCTCGAGGACAAGCGTGATTACACCGTCATCGAGACCGCGTTCTCGACCATGAATCCCATGCTGCTGGAGAAGAAGGTCGATCTCATCGCCACCGCCCCGCCTTTCACCCAGGATCCCTCGCTCCAGGACAACGCCCATGTCCTGGCCCGGATGAAGGACGGCGTCGGGCAATCGCAGATGATCGTTTTGGCCGCGCGCAAGGGCTTCCTCGAGAAGAACCGCGCCGCGCTCTACGATTTCTTCGAAGACCTGTTGCGCGGCGAGCGCTGGCTGCTCGATCCCGCCAACCGGCAGCAGGCGCTGGCCCTGGTCGCCGATTTCACCAAGCAGCCGCCCGAGCGGTTCCAATATCTCTACACCAAGGACGACTTCTATCACGATCCCGATGCGCGCCCGAATCTGGCGGCGATGCAGAACGACATGGAGACCCAGGTGAAGCTGGGATTTCTCAAACAGGACCTCGACGTGAAGCAATATGTCGATCTGAGCTTCATCGACGAGGCGGCGCGGCGCCTAAAGCCCTAACTCATTCCGTCAGCCAGATCCGCAGCGCGGCGTCGACCGCGTCCGGCCGTTCCATGGTCGAAAGATGGCCGCAATCCTCGATCACCTCGAGCAACGCCCCCGGGATCAGCGCCGCCATCTCCTCGTGCAGCGCGGGCGGCGTCAGCTGGTCCTGGCGCCCGCACAGCAGCAGCGTCGGGCAGGCGATGCGCGCCAGATAAGGGCGGCTGTCGATCCGCCCCATGATCGCCTTCTGTTGGCGCAGGAAAGCCTCCTTGCCGACGCGATGCGCCATCGCCGTGACGCGGCCGGTCAATTCCGCATCCTTCAAACGGTCGGGATGCAGGAACAGCGGCAGGAGCCGCGGCGTCACGCCTTTGAAGTCGCCCTTCTCGGCCAACTCGATCAGGCCGCGGCGGCGTGCGGTCTGTTCGGGTGAATCGGCGCGCGCGCCGGTGTCGAGCAACGCCAAGCGCGTCACCCGCGCGGGAGCCTGGCGCATGATCTCCAGAGCGCAATAGCCGCCCATGGACAATCCTGCGAGCGCGAAATCGGGCGGCGCCGCGGCCAGGACGCGCCGCGCCATCGCCGCCATGCTGTCATCGAGCGTCAAATCCGCGACCCAGGGGGATGCGACATCGCCAAGAGATTCGATCTGGCGGCGCCAAAGCTCCCGGTCGCAGAGCAGACCGGGCAGCAGCACGAGTGAGGTTTTCTTGACCATAATCCAGCCTAAGCCCGTGATTATTCAGCAACAAGCCACGGCGGAATCGGCGAATTCCGAGAAATAATTTGACTTTCCGCCATATAACCCCAATTAAGAGGCACCCCACCAACGACGAAGATCACAGAAAGACGCAACTCGTTCGATGAATTTTTCCGACCTCGGCCTCTCTCCGGAGGTGTTACGGGCAGTCGAAGACGCCGGATATAAATCCCCGACCCCCATCCAAGAACAGGCCATTCCCTACGTGCTGATGGGGCGCGACGTCCTCGGATGCGCCCAAACCGGCACCGGCAAGACCGCCTCCTTCACCCTTCCCATGATCGACATTCTGGCCTCGGGCCGCGCGCGGGCGCGTATGCCGCGCACGCTGGTGATCGAGCCGACGCGCGAACTCGCCGCGCAAGTCGCCGAAGCCTTCGATATCTACGGCAAATACAACAAGCTCAGCCAGGCGCTGCTGATCGGCGGCGAAAGCTTCACCGACCAGGAGCGCAAGCTCGACCGCGGCGTGGACGTGCTGATCGCGACGCCGGGACGGCTGATCGACCTTTTCGAGCGCGGCAAGATCCTGCTCTCGGACGTCAAGATCCTGGTGATCGACGAAGCCGACCGCATGCTCGACATGGGCTTCATCCCGGATGTCGAGCGCATCGTCGGGCTCCTGCCCAAAATCCGCCAGACGCTGTTCTTCTCCGCCACCATGCCGCCCGAGATCCGGCGGCTGGCCGACGCCTTCCTGATGAACCCCAAGGAAATTTCGGTGGCGCCGCCGGCCTCGCCGGCCGCGCTCGTGACCCAGGGGCTGATCGTGGTCGAACCCGATCAGAAGCGCGATACGCTGCGCCGCCTGATCGCCGTCGAGAACGTCAAGAACGCGCTCATCTTCTGCAACCGCAAGCGCGACGTCGACATCCTCAACCGCTCCTTGAAACGCCACGGCCTCGACACCGCGGCGCTGCACGGCGACATGCCGCAGTCCAAGCGCACCGAGACGTTGGAGCGTTTCCGCAACAACGAGATCCGGCTTCTGGTCTGCAGCGACGTCGCCGCGCGCGGCCTGGACATCCAGGGCATGTCGCACGTATTTAATTTCGACGTGCCGATCCACGCCGAGGATTACGTTCACCGCATCGGCCGCACCGGCCGCGCCGGCAACGAAGGCCGCGCCTTCACCCTCGCCGCGCCCGAGGACGGACGCTTTGTCCAGGCGATTGAAACCCTGATCGGCAAACCGATCCCGCCGGTCTCGATCGAAGGCATCCGTCAGGCCGCGCTGTCCTTCGAGGAAGGCGACGGCCGCCGCCGCGGCCGGCCTCAACACGGCCGGCACGAAACCAGATCCGCCGGTCACGGCCAGCGGCCGGGACGGGACAAGCCGCAGGACCGGCCCCGTCACGAGCATCATAAGCCCCACACCGGCAAGGATGCCGGCCACGTTCAGCGTCCGGAACCTCGCCATCCGGACGGTCCCCGGCCGCAGCAGCCGCATTTCACCCCGGTGACCATGGGAGCGGCGCTTCACCCTGCCGTGCCGGCGCAACCGCCGCGCGCAGATCATCACCAGGAAGGCGACGACGGCCGCCGCGTGGTAGGCTTCGGCGATCACATGCCGGCTTTTCTGACCGGGCGGGGCAAGACCGCGCGGGAATAACCGGCGGCACAGGGGGGCGCCGATGAAAACCATCTTCGTCAGCGTGAAATGCGAACTCGGTCAGGCCTATAAGGTCGCCGAGGAAGCGGTCGAATCCGTCACCGAGGTGTCCGAGGTGTTCTCGGTCTCGGGCCAATACGATTTGCTGATGAAATGCTATCTCGCCGACGAGGCGGATATCGGCCATTTTGTCATCGAGCGGTTGCAGCGCCTGCATGGGGTGAAAGACACTTTCACCACCGTGGCCTATAAAGCCTTCACCGAAGACAAATCATCCTAGTTCCATGAGCGGCGCGGCAGGGCGGGCGTGAGCGCGCCCGATTCCAGGCACATCCTCATCCTCGGTGCGGGCCATGCCGGTGGCGTCGCGGCGGCAACCCTGCGTCAGGCTGGCTTCGCGGGCAGAATCACGCTGATCGGCAGCGACACCCACCCGCCTTACGAGCGCCCGCCCTTGTCCAAGGAAGTGCTGGCCGGAGCGGCGCCGGTGGAAAAGACCTATCTCCGTCCGCTCGCCTTCTATGCCGAGTCCGGGATTTCGCTCAGGCTCGGCGAGACCGCGGTGATGATCGACCGCAAGGCACAACGGGTCACGCTCGCCTCCGTCGAGACTGTGCCCTATGACGCGCTGCTGCTGACGCTCGGCGCGCGGGCGCGGCGCCTGCCGGTCCCGGGCGGCGACCATAAGCGCGTCTTCTATTTGCGCGACATCGCGGATTCGCTTGCCTTGCGCGAACACCTCCAGCCGGGCAAGCGCCTCGCCGTTATCGGCGCGGGGTTCATCGGCCTCGAAGCGGCGGCGGTGGCGCGGAAACGCGGCGTCGCCGTGACAGTGCTGGAGGTCCAGCGCGAACCGATCCAGCGCGTGGCGGCGCCCGAGATCGGCCGTTTCCTGGCCAACCTCCATCGCGGCAATGGCGTCGATTTGCGCACCGGCGTCGGCGCGGTCGCGATCGAAGAATCCGGCGGCGAACTCCATCTGGCTTTATCCACCGGCGAGAGCCTGGCCGCCGACAGCGCGCTTATCGGTATCGGCGCCCAGCCCAACATCGAACTCGCGCATGCATCCGGCCTCGCCGTCGAAGATGGCGTGTTGGTCGACGAGTTCGGTCGCACCAACGATGCGAACATCTACGCCGCCGGCGACGTAACCCGGCATTGGAACCCGCTGCTCAAGCGTAAAATCCGGCTCGAATCGTGGCAGAACGCGCAGAACCAGGCGATTGCGGTCGCCAAAGCGATGGTTGGCGGCAATGAGCCGTTTGCCGAAATTCCGTGGTTCTGGACCGACCAATACGACGTCAATCTACAGATGGCGGGCGCGCCCGAAACGTGGGATAGCCTGGTGTGGCGCGGCAACCCTGCCGAGAAATCCTTCACCGTCTTCTACCTGAAAGACGGCAAGCCGGTGGCTTGCAACACGGTCAATAACGGGCGCGACATGCGTTTCGCGCGCGAGCTCATCGCCAAGGGCCGCGCGATCGATCCCGTCCGGCTTGCCGACAAGACGGTGAAACTGCAAGATCTGGCGCGGGAGAATTAGGCATGGACGGCAACGGTAACTGGGTTTCGGTCGCCAAGCGGGCGGCCATCAAGCCGGGCGACGTGGTGGGCGTGACGCTGGGCGAGCGCGAGATCGCGCTCTACAACATCGACGGTGCGATCTACGCCACCGACAATCTCTGCACCCACGCTTTCGCCTTCCTGAGCCAGGGCTGGCTCGACGGCGATTATATCGAATGCCCACTGCATGGCGGCCGGTTCGAGGTCAAGACCGGCAAGGGGCTGGGACCGCCGATCAACGACGACCTCAAGACCTATAAGGTGCAGGTGGCGGGCGAGGACATCCAGATACAGCTGGATTGAGCATTCTATCTATTCTTGCCCGCGGAGATCCCCGCATGGAGACCGCCAAGCTCGCCGCCGGACCGCGCCCCCTGCCGGGTTGGGCGGTGCCCGCCGCCCTTTATGCGCTCGCGCTGGCATTACGACTGATTCCGGCGATCGGGTTCCCCGGCCTCAACCATCCCGACGAAGTCTTTCAGACCCTGGAACAGCCGCATCGGCTGGTTTTCGGTTACGGCGTGCTGCCTTGGGAATTCGAATTCGGCGCGCGTTCCT
>DATNMV010000105.1:0-12720 GCA_035602175.1 Allostellaceae bacterium | reverse complement strand
GGCTCATCCCCTCCCCCATCATGATCGAAGCTGCGCGCGACGGCATGACGGTGGAAGCCGCGCTGACCTGGAACGACAGCTATCACGAGAACATGCTGTGCTTCACCAACAACATCCCGCAGCGCGACGGCGGCACGCATCTGGCCGCCTTTCGCGCCGCGCTCACCCGCACCATCAACCACTACGCCGACGAGGTCACGGCGCGGAAGGAGAAGATCGCGCTCACCGGCGAGGACATGCGCGAGGGCCTGACCTGCATCCTGTCGATCAAGATGCCCGATCCCAAATTCTCCTCGCAGACCAAGGAAAAGCTGGTCTCGTCCGAAACGCGCCCCGCGGTCGAAGGCGTCGTCGCCGACAAGCTGCGCCAATGGTTCGAGGAGCACCCCACGGATGCGCGCCGCGTCGTCGGTAAGGTGATCGAGGCCGCCGCCGCGCGCGAGGCCGCGCGCAAGGCGCGCGAACTCACCCGGCGCAAGGGCGCGCTCGACCTCGCCAATCTTCCCGGCAAGCTGGCCGATTGCCAGGAGCGCGACCCGGCGCAAAGCGAGCTGTTCATCGTCGAGGGCGACAGCGCCGGCGGCTCGGCCAAGCAGGGCCGCAACCGCCGCTTCCAGGCGATCCTGCCGCTCAAGGGCAAGATCCTGAACGTCGAGCGCGCGCGCTTCGACAAGATGCTGTCTTCGGCCGAGATCGGCACGCTGATCGCCGCGCTCGGCACCGGCATCGGCCCCGAGGAATTCGACGTGACCAAGGCGCGCTATCACCGCGTCATCATCATGACCGACGCCGACGTGGACGGCAGCCACATCCGCACGCTGCTCTTGACCTTCTTTTTCCGCCAGATGCCGAGCCTGATCGAGAAGGGGTATCTCTACATCGCGCAGCCGCCGCTCTATCAGGTGAAGCGCGGCGCGGGCAAGGCGATCTATCTCAAGGACGATCCCGCGCTCGAGGAATACCGGGTCTCGGCCGGCATCAAGGACGCGGTGTTCCGCCAGCACGACAAGGTCGAACGCGCCGGCAACGATCTGAAGGATGTGGTCGAGCGCGCGCGCAATGTGCGCGACCTGCTGCAGCCGATGATGCGGAAAGTCGGCAGCCTCGAAGTGGTGGAACAGGCGGCCATCGCCGGCGTATTCGACGTGACGCTGCTCGACGACCCGAAAAAGGGCGGCGAGGCGGCCAAGTATCTGGCGTCCCGGCTCGACGCGCTGGCGCCGTCCGACGCGCGCGGCTGGAAGGGCGAACTCGTCGCCGGCGAAAGCTTCGTGCTGACGCGCAAGCGCCACGGCGTCACCGAACGCCGCGTGCTGGACGCGGCACTCCTGAAAAGCGCCGAGGCGCGCCGCCTCGACGAGCGCACCGGCGAACTGCAGGAGGTCTACGGCAAGCCCGGTACGCTTAAATCCAAGGACAAGGATACGACCGTCAACGGCCCGAGCTCGCTGCTCGAGGCGGTCCTGAATCTCGGCCCGAAGCAGGGCGACATCCAGAGGTACAAAGGGCTCGGCGAAATGAACCCGGAGCAGTTGTGGGAAACCACGCTCGATCCCGCGGTGCGGGCGCTATTGCAGGTCAAGGTGCCGCATGCCGACCTGGCCGAGGAGATCTTCTCGACCTTGATGGGCGATCTGGTCGAGCCGCGCCGCGACTTCATCCAGGCCAACGCGCTCGATGTGGTGAACCTCGACGTTTAACCCGTCCCGGGGCACAATCCGGCCCGTTTAGAACAAGGTCCGTCACAAGGGAGAGGTCGGATGACCGCCGCGCCCAAGGAAACGCGCCGCAACGAACCGGAAGGCATCGAGCGTCCGCTACCGGCCGATGAGTCCGCCGCTACCGGCGGCGTCTGGGGCAGCGATGCCGTGGCCGATCTGCTGCGCGCGCTCGACATTCCCTATGTGGCGCTCAACCCCGGCGCGAGCTATCGCGGCTTGCATGACAGCCTGGTCAACCGGCTGGGTAACGAGCGCCCGCAAATGCTGCTGTCGCTGCATGAGGAAAGCGCCGTCGCCATCGCCCATGGCTGGGCCAAGGTCACGGGCACGCCCATGATGGCGATCGTCCATTCCAATGTCGGGCTGATGCACGCCACCATGGCGATTTTCAACGCCTGGTGCGACCGCGCACCGCTGCTGCTGCTGGGCGCGACCGGGCCGGTCGATGCGGCAAAACGCCGGCCGTGGATCGACTGGATTCACACCTCGAAGGATCAGGGCGCGCTCATCCGCCATTACACCAAATGGGACGACCAGCCGGCTTCGGTCGCCGCCGCGCAGGAATCGATCCTGCGCGCCTGGAAGATCGTCCAGACCGCCCCGCGCG
Source organism: Allostellaceae bacterium (assembly GCA_035602175.1). Taxonomy (GTDB): domain Bacteria; phylum Pseudomonadota; class Alphaproteobacteria; order ATCC43930; family CGMCC-115725; genus REEB95. The sequence goes on along the minus strand of DATNMV010000105.1, from coordinate 10,392 downwards.
GTCCGGCCTATGTCTGCCTCGACGCCGGCTTGCAGGAATCGAAACTCGACGCGGCGCCGCCTTTGCCCGACGTGACGCGCTTCCGTCCGCCCGCCGATGCCGCGCCCGATGCCGATCATGCGCAAGAAGCGACCAAGCGACTCCATGCCGCGCACCGGCCGGTGATTCTGATGGGTCGGGTATCACGCGGCGAACAAGCCTGGGTTGAACGCATCAGGCTGGCCGAAGCGCTCGGCGCGGTGGTGCTGACCGATCTCAAACAGGCGGGATCCTTCCCCTCCGATCATCCGCTGCTGGGCGCGTCGCCCGCGACGTTTCCGGGGGTCGAAGCTGCGGCGCTGCTGCGCGAGGCCGATTGCGTGCTGGCGCTCGACTGGATCGATCTCGCCGGCACGCTCAAGGGCGCCTGGCGCGGCGAGAATGTGAAATCCTTCGTCATTCACGCCACCCTCGACGCGCAGCTGCACAATGGCTGGAGCATGGATCACCAGGGCCTAGCCCCGGTCGATCTCACCCTCGCCTCCGAACCCGATCCCGCGGTATCGGCGCTGCTCGCGACGCTGCCGGGTTTGGGACCGCGCAAGCACCCAGCCTGGCCGGGGCGCAAGCCGGCCGAGCCGCGCGGCCTTCCCGCGCCGGAAGGCACCGGCACCATCACGGTGCCGCATCTGGCGGCGGTGTTGCGCGCGGCGGTGAAGGGACGCAAATCCTCGCTGCTGCGTCATTCGCTGTCCTGGGCGGGGCATTTCTGGCCGGTCTGTCATCCGCTCGATTTCCTCGGCAGCGACGGCGGCGGCGGCGTCGGCTCCGGCCCCGGCACCAGCGTCGGCTCGGCGCTTGCGCTCAAGGACAGCGGCCGGCTGCCGGTGGCGGTGCTGGGCGACGGCGATTTCCTGATGGGCGTCACGGCGATTTGGACCGCGGTGCATTACCGCATTCCGCTACTCATCCTGGTCGCCAACAACCGCTCATTCTACAACGACGAGGTACACCAGGAGCGCATGGCCAAGGAGCGCAACCGCCCGGTGGCCAACAAGTGGATCGGCCAGCACATCACCCATCCCGACATCAACTTGGCGGCTATGGCCGAGGCCCAGGGCGCGCAAGGCTTCGGCCCGGTGCGGGATCTCGCCGACCTGCCGGAAGCGATCCGGCTGGCGATCGCGGCGGTCGATGCGGGCGGCGTGGCGGTGGTCGATGTGCGCGTCGAGCCCGGCTATGACAGCGGCACCTCGGGCGCGATCTCCCGCGCCCCGGGCGCGCGCTAGGCCCCGGCCGGGCGGGTCATGGCCGCGCCGGTCCTGGCCGTCGAGGGCGTCTCCAAGCGCTTCGCCACATCCGAAGGGCCGGTGCACGCGCTCGACGGCATCTCCTTCGAGGTGCGCCAGGGCGAATTCGTTTCCGTGATCGGCCCTTCGGGCTGCGGCAAATCCACCCTGTTCAACATCATCGGCGGGCTGGTCGACGGCTATGACGGCAGCGTCGTCGTCGGCGGCGAGAGGGTCAAGGGGCCGCACCGCTCCATCGGCATGGTGTTCCAGGAGGAATCGACGTTTCCCTGGCGCACGACGCTGGAGAACGTCGCGTTTCCCCTCGAAACCGCCGGCATGGCCAAAACGGAGCGCCTGAAACGCGCGCGAGAGCTGGTCAAGCTCGTGGGTCTCGAAGGCTTCGAAAATCGCTATCCCTCGGAAATGTCGGGCGGCATGCGCCAGCGCAGCTCGCTGGCGCGCACCCTCGCCTTCTCGCCCAAGGTGCTGCTGATGGACGAGCCCTTCGCTTCGCTCGACGAGCAGACGCGGCTGCTGCTCGGTGACAAGGTTCTCCAGATCCAGCAGCAGCTGAAACAGACCACGCTGCTCATCACCCACAACATCGCCGAGGCGGTGCAGCTCTCCGACCGCGTGCTGGTGATGACCTTCCGCCCCGGCCGCATCAAGCGCGTGATCGAGATCGACTTGCCGCGCCCGCGCTCCTCCGTCATCCTCGGTTCCGAGGCTTTCGGCCGCTATGTCGCGAGCGTCTGGAAGGATTTGCGCGAAGAGGCTAGCATCGGCTTAAGCGAGGACGAGGCCGCCATCGGCCATCGTCACTGAACAAAAACAACGGCCGTCGGCGCGGCCAGACATAGGGAGTTTTCGATATGCGTAAAACCATCGCCTGCGCGCTCGCCCTGGTTGCGGCGGCGGCTTGGATACCCGGCGCGGCGGCGCAATCCCTCAAGGTCGTGATCCCGCAAAAGGGCAACTGGGACACCTCGATCGTCGATTTCGGCATCAAGCAGGGCTTCTTCAAGGAACAGGGCCTCGATGTCGAGGAGATCTTCAGCCAGGGCGGCGCCTCGACCGAGCAGGCGGTGATCTCCGGCAGCGCCGATTTCGCCATGGCCACCGGCACGCTCGGCATTATCTCGGCCTATGTGAAAGGCGCGCCCATCCGCATCATCTCGGCCGAGGCCACCGGCGTGCCCGACATCTTCTGGTACGCCACCGCGGCAAGCGGCATCAAGACCCTGAAGAACACGCACGGCAAGACGGTCGCCTACTCGGCGCCGGGCTCGAGCTCCAACCTGGTGCTGCTCGGGCTGCTCAAGATGAACGGCGTCGACGACGCCAAGCCGACCGCCGCCGGCGGCATTCCCGGCACCATGACCCAGGTCATGTCCGGCCAGATTGACGTCGGCTGGAGCGTGCCGCCCTTTGGCTTCGCGGAGATCAAGGACGGCAAGCTGGTCGTCGTCGCGCACGGCAACGATCTGCCCTCGGTGCGCGACCAGACGGTGCGCGTCAACATCGTGCGGCTCGACCTGTTGCAGCAGAACCGCGCCGTGGTGGTGAAATTCGCCAAGGCCTACGACAAGTCGCTCAACTGGGCCTATTCCGATCCCAAGGCGATCGATTACTACGCCGCCGGGCTCAACGTGACGCGCGACGTGGCCGCGGCGGCGTTCAAATATTATCCCCGGAGCTCGATGCAGCCCTATCAGATCAAGGGCTTGCAGACGACGCTCGACAGCGCGCTCGACGCCAAGCGCATCGACCAACCGATGAAGCCCGATGACATCAAGGGCCTGATCGACATCGTGTGGAAGCCGGGCCAGCCCTAGGTGTCCAGCGATGATTCGGCCTCGTTCCGGCCGGACTAGAGAAGGTGTGATCGCCGCGCTCGTCTTGCTGTTGGCGGGCGCGCCGGGTTTGGGTTTCGCTTCCGAGACCATCCGGGTGGCGGTGCCGCAGAAGGGCAATTGGGACACCTCGATTTCGGAATGGGGCTCGCGCCAGGGCTTCTTCAAGGAGCAGGGGCTCGATCTGGTCTTCACCTACACCGAAGGCGGCGCCACCACCGAACAGGCGGTGATCTCGGGCAGCGTCGACCTGGCGGTGGCCACCGGCACGCTCGGCATCATCTCGGCCTATGTGAAGGGCGCGCCCATCCGCATCATCGCCGCCGAGATGACCGGCGCCCCCGACATGTATTTCTACGCGCTCGCCGGCAGCGGCATCAAAAGCCTCCAGGACGCGCACGGCAAGACCATCGCCTACAGCAATCCCGGATCGAGCTCGAACCTGGTCACGCTGGCGCTCTTGAAGCAGGCCGGGATCGCCGACGCCAAGCCGGTGGCCGGCGGCGGCATCCAGGGCATCTACACCCAGGTCATGTCGGGCCAGCTCGATATCGGCCACGCCGTGCCGCCGATCGGCATCGCGGCGTTGGACGAAGGCAAGATCGTGGTGGTGGCGCGCGCCAACGACGTGGTGGCGCTGCGCAGCCAGACGCTCCGGGTCAACGTCGTCAATCTCGATTACCTGCGCGCTCATCGCGACGCGGTGATCCGCTTCGCCAAGGCCTATGACAAGTCGCTCAACTGGGCCTTCGCCGATCCCAAGGCGATCGATTATTACGCCGCCGGCATGAACGTGCCGCGCGACCAGGCCGTGACCGCGTCCAAATATTATTCTAAGGCGGCGGAACAACCCTATGAAATCAAGGGCTTGCAGCAGACGCTCGATGACGCGCTCGAGGCCAAGCGCATCGATCACCCGATGACGCCCGCCGACCTCAAGGGGCTGATCGACATCGTCTGGAAGCCGGGTCAATAATTCCTTCGAAGGGAACGCCATGCGCAAGACCATCGTCCTAGCCGCCGTGCCGGCTTTGTTTTTTGCCTCGCTCTGGCCGGACCATGCCCAGGCCGAGAGCTTCAAGGTCGCGATTCCGCAACAGGGCGTGTGGGACACCAACATCGCCGTGTGGGGCACGCAGCAGGGCTATTTCAAGGAACAGGGCCTCGACATCGACGTCACCTACACCCAGGGCGGCGCCACCACCGAGCAGGCGGTGATCTCCGGCAGCGTCGATTTCGCCATGGCCACCGGCACGCTCGGCATCATCTCCGCCTATGTGAAGGGTGCGCCCATCCGCATTATCTCGGCGGAGCAGACCGGCTCGCCCGACATTTTCTGGTACGCGCGCAAGGAAAGCGGCATCCGGAGCCTGCGGGACGCGCACGGCAAGACCGTGAGCTTCTCGGCGCCGGGCTCGAGCTCCAACCTGGTGCTGCTCCAGCTGCTCGACGAGGCCGGCGTTACCGACGCCAAAACGGTGCCGACCGGCGGCATCCCCGGCACGCTCACTCAGGTCATGTCCGGCCAGATCGACATCGGCTGGGGCGCGCCGCCGGCGCCGCTGCCGGACATCCAGGACGGCAAGCTGGTGATCGTCGCCCACGCCAATGATTCGCCGCAGGTGCGCGGCGAGACTATCCGCGTCAACGTGGTGAATCTCGCCGTGCTCGAGGCGCATCGCGACGCGGTCGTCCGTTTCGCCAAGGCCTACCAGAAATCGCTCGACACCATGTATTCCGATCCCAAGGCGGTCGATTTCTACGCCGAGCAGAACAAGATTTCGCGCGATCTCGCGCTCGCCGCCAAGACCCAGTTCTACGTCAAATCGGCGGTGCAGCCTTACGAGATCAAGGGGCTGCAGCACGTGCTCGACGACGCCTACACGGCCAAGCGCATCGACCATCCGATGACGCCCGCCGACGTCAAAGGGCTGATCGACATCGTCTGGAAACCGGGTCCGTAAGGCCCTTTCGCCATGGCTCAGATCGACGGCGCTTCCCCCAACCTCGCGCAACGCGCCGCGCCGGTGCTCGTGGGATTGCTGGCGATCGCGGCCGCGGTCGCGTTGTGGCAAGGGGCGGCGGAGTGGGGCTACGTCAATAAATTTGTGGCGCCGGCGCCGTCCGACATCGCGCGCAGCTTCCCGCGGCTGTTCACCGAGGAAGGCCTGGTCGAACGCTTCCTGCAAACCTTCGCCGAGACTTTTCTGGCCGCGGGCTTCGCCGTGGCAATCGGGATTCCCCTGGGCTGGTGGCTCCATCGCAAGCCGCTCGCCGGAATGGCCTATGAGAACTGGGTCGGCAGTTTCGCCGCCGCGCCCATCGTCATCGCCTATCCGCTTTTCCTGGTCCTGTTCGGCCGCAACACCGCCACCATCGTGGTGATGAGCTGTCTCTCGGGATTGCCGGCGATGGTGCTGAAGACCAAGGAGGGGCTCGACGGCACCAGGCGCGTCCTGGTGAATGTGGGGTTGAGCTTCGGCCTCAAGCCGGCGGCGCTGTTCTGGAAGATCATGCTGCCGGCGGCGATCCCGGCCATCGCCAACGGCGTGCGCCTGGCCCTGATCTTCGCGCTCATCAACGTGGTGGGGGTCGAATTCCTAATCAATTTCGGCGGCTTGGGCGAGTTGATCGACGATCTCTCCCAGCGCTGGGAACTGCCGTCGATGTTCGGCGCCATCCTGTTCGTGATCCTGACCAGCGTCGCCTTCTTCTGGGCGACCGGCCGGGTCGAAAGGTGGTTCAGACCCCATGGCTGAGTTCCAGGCAAGTCTGCCCCGGGCGGCGCGCGGCCAATTCGGGCCGGTGCTGAGCTTGCGCATCGGGACCGTGCTGTTGCTGTGGGCGCTGTGGGAGGGTGCTGCGCGGTCGGGCCTGTTTTACGAAGGCGCGCTGCCCTCGTCCTTCAAGATCGCGCGCGCGGCGCTGAATCTCGTCGTCATGCCCGCCTTCTACTACAATTTCGGCGTCACGCTGTTGGAAGTGGCGGCGGCGGTGGCGATCGGCGTGACATGCGGGATATCCGTGGGCCTGGCGCTGGGCGCCAGCCGCTTCGCCGGCAAGGCGTTCGAGCCTTATCTGCAATATCTCGCGCCGACGCCCAAGATCATCTTCCTGCCGGTGTTCATGGTGATGTTCGGCGTCGGCGGCGGCTCGAAGATCGCCATCGGCGCGCTGTCGTGCTTTTTTCCGATGGCCTTGAGCGTGACCTCGGGCGTGCGCCAGGTCGATCCGGTGTTGTTGCGCGTCGGGCGCAGCTTCCAACTCACCCTGGCCCAGACCATCCGCAAGATCTACCTGCCGGCGCTGCTGCCGCCCATCGCCACCGGGCTCCGGCTCGGCCTCGGCGTCGCGATCATCGGCACGCTGCTGGGTGAGATCAAAATGTCGAACCGCGGCCTCGGGTTCCTGATCATGCAGGATTACGGCCGCTTCGACATCGCCGAGATGTATGCCGTGCTGGCGGTGGTGTTCGTGCTGGCGGCGCTGGTGAACGGCGTTATCGCCCGCACCTTGCGCATGAAGGGCCGCGGCAGCTGAAGGCCGGGCGATCTCATTCTTGGCTTCGCGCTTGACGCGCTACGCCTGGCCCGCACCTTGCGCATGAAGGGCCGCTAATTCGGGCGAATTTGGGGCGCGGCGCGGTTTTTTTCCGGGCGCCGTCCTCGATTCGCTTCGGATGCGACGTCCTGTCGCAACCTTTTGTTAAGCCTATTTACCGCCGTTTAACAATGGCGTGATTAAATCATGAGCCGTGATCGCTTGATCAACAGGCCGGCAGAAGCCGGCAGGAGTTCGGCTCATGCAGAGCGAGTTGTTGAATATCCTGGGCGCGTTGCTGGTCACCTGCGCGGTGCTGGCGAGTCACCCGATGAGCAACGCCGCGGCGGATCGCCTGGGCGACCGCATCGTCATCGGCTGGGACAACATGGCGCAACAGCAGGGCTGCGCCGATCTCGGCACCGGCGCCTGCTTCTTTCAGCAATACCTGGCGCAGAACTAGATCCCGCGGGACTTAAACGTTTCCCACCACGCGGAGCGTGAATCAAACAGCAATGACCGGACGCCTCAGGCGTTGCCGCGCTGCTCGCGGAAGAAATCGAGCTTTTCCTGGCACACGCGGTCGGAAAAGCCGAACAGAACCGCGTCGTCCGAGGCCTGGTGCTCGACGAAATGCCAGCTGGGGACGACGAAAATATCGTGCGGTTCCCATTCGAAACGCTGGCCGCCGATGATGCTGGTGCCGTGCCCCTCGACCACGGTGAAGACGGTGCTGTCGGTCGAGCGGTAGGGCCGGGTCTGGAAGCCCTTGGGCAAAAGCTGCATCCAGGTCGAAATCGTCGGCATCGCCCAGTTGCCGGTCGCCGGGTTGATGTACTTCATCTTGAAGCCGTGGAACGGATCGGGCTTGTGGAAGCGGCGCAGCTTCTCCAGCGCCTCGCGCGTGCGCGCATAGGGATAGTTGAAGATCGGCGAGGTCTGCGAGCCGAATTCCTGGTCCATCGGCAGCATATTGCAGCCGAATTCGACATCGGCCGCGCCCTCGGGCCGGGTCACCGGGTGGTTGCGCTCGGGATAGCCGTCGCGGAAGCTCGCATCCATCAGGTTGACGATCGGCACGTCCAGCCCGTCGAGCCACACCATCGGGCCGTTGCCGTCATTGCCGTGGTCGTGCCAGGTCATGGACGGGGTGATGACGAAATCGCCCGGCAGCATGTAGGTCTTCTCGCCGGCGACGGCGGTATAGGCGTCCTTGCCCTCGATGATGAAACGCAGCGCCGAAGCGACGTGGCGGTGCGCGGGCGCGACCTCGCCCGGCAGGATGATCTGCAGGCCGGCGAACAGGCTGTGGGTGATGCGCGACTGGCCGGGAAGGCCGGGATTCTCGAGCATCATCACGCGGCGCTCGGCCTCGGCGGCGGTGATGATCTTGCACGCCTCCATCAGATAGGGGCGCACCTCCCCGTACTTCCACAGCGTCGCCTTGACCGGCGTCACCGGCTCGTCGGTCACCAGCGCGCCCAAGACGCGCCACAGCGGCGCCAGGTTCTGCGTTTCGGCGCGGCCGTAAAATTCCTGGCGGCCTTTTTCCGCCTCGGGATTGACGGTGTGGGCCAAGGTCGAGCGGGTATCCATGATCGGCATTCCTCAAATCTGCAGCAGCTTTGATCCGATATTGGACTTCCGCCGCCGCTCATTCAAGGTCCGCCGCCTGTCCGCCAACAGATTGAAAGCCCAAGGAAAAGCGGAACCGCGGGGCGGTCGCGGCAGCGGAGAACGCCCGTTTGCCGGGACGGGGGCGCGTTGACAGGGGCGCGTTCTTGCCCAACACTCTTGCGCAAAAGGGCCGGGACAAACTGCGGCCCTGTTTACAAACGCGGCCGCGCGCTGCAATTCCGGGAGGGGTTATGTCCAAAACCACACGCCGCTCATTGCTCAAATATTCCGCAGCGACCGCCGCCCTGGCCGCGGCCGGGCCTCTAGTGAGCGCGCGAGCTTTCGCCCAGGCGGTCGCGTCGCCCATCCGCATCGGCGTGCTTTACGATCTGAGCGGCCCCTTCACCGGCGCGGGCTCGGTGCCGGGCTCGATCGGAACGCAGATCGCCATCGATCTCACCAATGAAAAGGGCGGCGTGCTCGGCAAGTACAAGGTCGAGCCGGTCAAGGGCGATTCCCAGAGCAAGGCCGACGTCGCCCTCAACGAAGCCGAGCGCCTCATCAACGAGGAAAAGGTCGACACCATCCTCGGCATTTATTCCAGCGCCCACGCCGTGCCGCTGGCGCAGAAGATGGAGGCGGCGAAGAAGATCCTGTGGATCACCATCGCGGTCGCGACCAACGTGCTCAAGGACAAGAACCTGACCTATACCTTCCGCGCCGGCGTCAGCGCCGACCTTTACGGCGCCGCCGCGGTCAGCCTGCTCAACGAATATTCCAAATCAAAGTTCGGCATCGACCCCAAGAACCTGAAGGCGGCGATCATCCACGAGGACGGCCCTTACGGCTCCGATACCGGCGCCGCGGATGAAATTCACGCCAAGGATGCCGGCATCCAGATCGTCACCGACGAGGCTTATTCCGCCACCACCTCGGATTTGTCGGCGCTGGTGACCAAGCTGAAGCGCGCCAATGCCGACGTGATCCTGCATACCGGTTACAACCCGGACATCACGCTCTTCCTGCGCCAGGCGCGCGAGGCCGGGCTCAAGTTCAAGATGCTGGTCGGCCACGGCGCCGGTTACAGCCAACGCGACAAGTTGAAGGAAACCTTCGGTCCCGATCTCGACTATTTCGTCAACGTCGACCCGGTGGCCGCGCAATTGCTCAAGCCCGGCACGTTGTCGCCCGACCTCTCGAATCTCGTCACCATCATGGTCGACCGCTACCAGAAGGCGTCTGGCAACACCTCGGTTCCGCCGCATGTCTCGATGGGTTTCAACCAGACCTGGGTTTTCCTGCAGAACGTGCTGCCGGCGGCGATCACCAAATACGGCGGCACCAGCCCCGAGGCGATCCAGAAGGCGGCGCTCGACGTCAACATCCCCGAGGGCGGCACCATCCAGGGCTACGGCGTCAAATTTTCGGCGCCGGGCACCGAGTTCTCGGGCCAGAATCTGCGCGCCGCCGCCTGCGTCACCCAGGCCTTCGGCGACAGCGAAACCATCGTCTGGCCGGACAAGCTCAAGACCGCCAATTTGGTGATGCCGCTGCCCAAATCGAATCCCTACGCGGCTTGATGGGGATTCGATCGGTTGCTTAAGGTCGAGGGGCTGAGCAAGAGCTTCGGCGGTTTCCTGGCGGTGAACCAGGTCTCCTTCGAGGTGAAGCCCGGCGAGATATTGGGCCTGATCGGCCCCAACGGCTCGGGCAAGAGCACGACCTTCAACCTGATCGCGGGTTCGCTCAGGCCCGATCGCGGCTCGATCGCCTTCGAGGGCCGTGACATCGCCGGCGAGCCCGCCTACCGCGTCTGCCGGCTCGGCCTCGCCCGCACCTTCCAGATTCCGCGCCCTTTCCGGCGGCTTTCGCTGCTGGAGAACGTGACGCTCGCGGCCTTTTACGGCGGACGCGGATCCGTCGGCCGCGACCAGGCCGGGCGCGACGCGGCCGCCGCGCTTGACCTGGTGGGCCTGCCGAATCATCCGGGCGCCCAAATCGACGGCCTGGGCGCGGCACAGCTGAAGAAGCTTGAACTGGCGCGCGCGCTCGCCACCAAGCCCAAGCTGCTGCTGGCCGATGAAAGCCTGGGCGGGCTCGATCACGCCGAG
>DATNMV010000104.1:0-9258 GCA_035602175.1 Allostellaceae bacterium | reverse complement strand
GCATGCTCGGTGCCGCACGACCTGATCGAGGACGATCCGCGGTTCCCCGCGCTGGCTCGCCGCTTCCACGCCAAGCTGCCGGTGACCATCGTCGTCATCGGCGGCGCCTCGACCGCCGGCACCGCCGCCGGCGGCGAGGGCGAGGTCAACGCCTATCCCCATCGCCTCGAAGAAGCCCTCAAGCGCCGCCACCCGGACGTGCCGATCACGGTCATCAACAAGGGCATACCGCGCCAGAGCGCCCAGGACATGATCGCCCGCTTTGCCCAGGACGTGCTTCCCCACAATCCCAATCTCGTCATCTGGGAGACCGGGACGGTCGACGCCGTGCGAGGCATCGAAGTCGAGGATTTTGCCGCCGCCATCCAGTCCGGTGCCGCTTTGCTGCGCCAGCACAAGGCCGAAATCATGCTGGTCGACATGCAATACAACCCGCGAACCAGCTCGATCATCAACTTCGAGCCCTATCTCGACACCATGCGGCAAACCGCGGATCTGGAAGAAATTTATCTCTTTCGCCGCTATGATATCATGCACTATTGGAGCGACGCCGGCAGTTTCGACCTGGTCAACGTACCGAAGGGCAAACAGGCCGACCTGGCCGAGGAGATTTACCAGTGCCTGGGAGAAAGGATGGCGGACGCGATCGATTACGCCGTTCGCTAGCATGTACAAGAAACTAAAGGAGCCGAGTCCGGCCCTGCTACGGCGTGAAAATTCGATCATGGCGATCACCATGGTCGGCCTCATTGCCATGGTGCTGTTGCTGTTGTCACCCGCCGGGCGCCGCGCCCAGGCCGATATCGATCATTGCGCCGCCAGCGGCGACGTTACCGCGCTGGACATGCCGCTGCCGCACGTGGCGCGAAGCCTCGCCAAGGGCGGTCCTTTGACCATCGTCGCCTTCGGTTCGTCCTCGACATACGGCACCGGCGCGTCGGCGCCCGACAAAACCTATCCCAGCCGGTTGGCGAAACTTCTAGCGTCGCGCTTTCCGAGCATCGAGGTCAACGTCCTCAACCGCGGCGTCGGCGGCGAGACCGCGGGCACGACGCTCGAGCGGATCGACACCGATGTGATCGCCGAACATCCTGATCTCGTCATCTGGCAGGTCGGCACCAATGACCTGCTGCACGACATCGATCCGGCCGACGCGGCTGAGCTGATCCGCACCGGCACCGAGCGCATGAAGGCGGCGGGGATCGACGTGGTGCTGATGGATCTGCAATTCGCGCCCGCCATCCTGCAGCATCCGCGCTACCGCGAGATGGAGCGTGCCATCGCTTCGGCGGCGCATGCCGAGGACGTGCCGGTCATCCACCGCTTCGCCATGATGCGCGAATGGGCCGAGGAAGGGCGCATGCCGCTTTCCATCATGCTGGCGCACGACAAACTGCACATGACCGATATGAGTTACGATTGCCTTGCCCGCCAAGTGGGTCGCAGCATCGTCGGTGCGGTCAAACCCAGGGCTTAAGGCGTCAACACGGCGCGGCCGATGACGCGGCCGGCACGCAAATCCAGCAGCGCCTGGTTGGCGTCCGCGAGCGGCCTTTCATCGAGCGGCACACCCTCGATCTTTCCCTGCCCCACCAACGCCATCAATTCGCGGAACTCTGCCGGCGTTCCGGTCATCAGCCCCTCGATGGTGAGCGCGCGGAACGGGATCAGCGGCAGCGGCAGCGTGATCTCGCCGCCAAACAGCCCCACGATGATCAATTTGCCGCCGCGCGCGATCGCGGCCATGCCGAGCCGCGCCGTGCTTTCCGCACCCACGAAATCGATCGCCGCCGCGATCGGGGCCTGAGCCGCCGCGTTCACGGCGCGCGCCGGCTTCTCCGTCTTGGGATCGATGGCGGCGAGCGCGCCCGCCTGAAGCGCCGCTTCGCGCTTTCTGGGATCGATGTCGGACACCACCGCGCCCTTGCCGCCCAGCGCCTTCAGCAGCTTGAGGCAGGTGAGCCCGAGGCCGCCGGCGCCGAGGATGAGGATCGGCTGGGTCTTGTAAACCACTTCCCCGACGCGCTTCAGCGCTGCATAGGCGGTGAGGCCCGAACAGGCATAGGGCGCCGCTTGGGCGGGCGTCAGCTTGCCGAGCGGCGCCAGATAGCGCGGATGCGGCACCAGCACGTAATCGGCATAGCCGCCGGGGCGGCGGATGCCGAGGGTCCGGGCGCCGGCGGTGCAGATGTTCTCGCGGCCCTCGCGGCAGGCCGGGCATTCGCCGCAGCCGATCCAAGGATAGGCCACGTAGCGTTCGCCCGGCTGGACGCCCTTGGCCTCGGGGCCCGCGCTTACCACCTCGCCTGCGATCTCGTGGCCCATGGTGATGGGCGGGACGATGCCGGTATCGGTGACCGGCTGGCGCTTGCCGCCACCAAGATCGAAATAGCCGTCCCAGATGTGCAGGTCGCTATGGCACACGCCGGCGGCGAGCATTTTCAGCAACACCTCGGTTCCTTGCGGCGCCGGCGTCGGCGCTTCGACCGTCTGCAACGGCGCGCCGAACTCGGTCAGGACGTAGCTTTTCATGGGCTCCCCCGCGGCCCTCTGCGGAGCCATATGTCTATTATCATGTCCATCAGGTCCCGGGCACCGCAAGGGGTGATTTCCGTCGCCGGACCGGCTATAGCAACCGCCCATGACCGTTCTCGTCACCGGCGCCGCCGGTTTCATCGGCTTTCACATATCCGCCGCGCTGCTGCGACGCGGCGAAAGCGTGCTCGGCGTCGACAATCTGAGCGATTACTACTCGGTGGCGCTCAAAAAGGCGCGGCTCAGGCAACTCACCGGCGAAAAGCGCTTCCGTTTCCATCGCCTCGATCTCGCCGGTAAGGGAAGGCTCGAATCCTTGCTGAAGAAGGAAAGGAGCGTCGGCCGGGTCATCCACCTGGCGGCGCAGCCGGGAGTGCGTTATTCGCTCGAAAACCCCCGCGCCTACGTCAATTCCAACCTGGTCGCGCAACTCGAGGTGCTCGAGGCCTGCCGGCACCTGAAGGGACTGAAACACTTGGTCTTCGCCAGCTCTTCCTCGGTCTATGGCGGCAACACCAAGCTGCCATTCGCGGAAGGCGATCCGGTCGATCATCCGCAATCGCTCTATGCCGCGACCAAGAAGGCGGACGAGCTGATGTCCTATTGCTACGCCCAGCTCTTCCGTATGCCGATGACCGGGTTGCGCTTCTTCACCGTCTACGGTCCCTGGGGCCGGCCGGAGATGGCGACCTGGCTCTTCACCGAGGCGATCATCAAGGGCAAGCCCATCAGGCTTTATAACCACGGAAAAATGCGTCGCGACTTCACCTATATCGACGACGTGGTGAACGGCGTGCTCGCCTGTCTCGACCGGCCGCCAGCAGATACGGGCGACGCGCCCCCCTACCGCGTCTACAATCTCGGCAATAGCCGCAGCGAAGAGCTGACGCATTTCGTCGCCGTCCTGGAACGTGCGCTGGGCAAGCAGGCCAGGATCGAAAACCTGCCGATGCAGCCGGGCGAGGTGCTGGCGACATATGCCGACATCGCGGCGGCGCGGCGCGATTTCGGCTTCAAGCCCGCGACCACCATCGAACAGGGTTTGCCGCGCTTCACCGATTGGTACCGCCGTTACCACAAGCTCTAATTCGGTTTCTCGTAAAGCGCGTCCAGCGCCTCGCCATAGGCGCGGCGGATGATGTGGCGCCGGATCTTGAGCGTCGGCGTCATCTGGCCGTTGGCGGTGGTGAAGGGTTCCTCGGCGATGAGGAAACGGCGGACGCGTTCCAGCGCCGGCAGGCCGGCATTGACCCGTGTCACCGCCTCGCCGACCGCCTTGGTAATTTCGGAGTTTTCCGCCGGCAGCGTAACGGCGGTCTGGGCGTGCAGACGCGCCGCGCTCTCGACCAGCTCGTGACTCGGCACGATCACAGCCACCAGATAAGGCCGGCTGTCGCCCGCCACCATGGCTTGTCCGATCTCCGGCTGGAGCGTCAATTGTCCCTCGACGCGCGTTGGCGCGATCATTTCGCCACCCGAGGTCTTGATGAAATCCTTCTTGCGGTCGGTGATGCGGATATAGCCGTCGGGATCGATCTCGCCGACATCGCCGGTGTGCAGCCAGTCGTCGACGAAGACGCGCGCAGTGGCCTCGGCGTCGTTCCAATAGCCCTTGGTCACGTTCGGCCCGCGCACCAGCAGCTCGCCGTCGAACGCCACGCGGACCTCGACCCCCGTGACGGGCGGTCCTACGGTCTCGATGCGGATGCGGTCGGGCGGGTTGGCGCTGATCAGCGGCGAGGCTTCGGTCTGGCCGTAGCCCTGCAACAAGCGCAATCCCAACGCGAGGAAGAACCGCCCGATCTCGGGATTGAGCGGCGCGCCGCCCGAAACCATCGCCTTGAGCCGGCCGCCGAAACGCGCGCGCAACTTGTCGCGCACCAGCCGGTCGAGGATAGTGTCTTCGATGCGTTCGATCAGCGACAGACACCCGGGATCGTCATAACGCTTGAGGCCGAGATCCAGTGCCTTGAAAAACAGCTTCCGCCGCAAGCCGCTTTCGCGCGCCACCGCGCGCAGCATGCGCTGGTGGAAGGTCTCGTACAGGCGCGGCACCGCGGTCATGATGGTCGGCCGCGCCTCGGTCAAATTGATCACCAACGTCTCGGCGCCCTCGGCGAAATAGATTTGGGCGCCCAAGGAGATCGGGAACATCATGCCCGCCATGTGTTCGTAGGAATGGGACAACGGCAGGAAGGACAGGAACACCTCCCGGCCGAGGCCGAGCTTTTCCAGCAGTCCATGGGCCGCGAAGCAATTGGCGAGGATATTGCCATGTGTCGTCATCACGCCCTTGGGCATGCCGCCCGTGCCCGAGGTGTAGATCAGGCAGGCGATGTCCTCGCGTCCGGTCTCTGCGACCCAATCCTCGACATTCCCCGGCGCGGTTGCGCCCAGTTCCAACACGGAATGCCAGGAACGCAATTCGACGCGCGAAGCCTGGCCCTCCTTGGAAGGCTCGATGACGACGGCCTTGGCGACGCTCGGCACCTGGGCTGCCGCCGGCAGCACCCGCGCGGCGAGATTCGCAGTCGAGACGACGACCAGCTTCGCGCCGCAATTGGCCAGCACATGGCGATAATCCTCGACGGTATGGGTGATATAGGCCGGCACCGTGATGCCGCCTGCCGCCATGATGGCGAGGTCGGCGATGATCCATTCCGGCCGATTCTCGGAGACCAGCACCGCCCGGTCGCCGCGCTGGAGGCCCAATGCCCGCAGCCCCTTGGCAAGATACGTGACCTGCCGCGCGGCATCATCCCAGCTCAAGGGCCGGTAGGCGCCCTGGTATTTGGCCCAAAGGAAAGGCTGTCCCCCTTGCCTTGCCGCTTCGGCGAAGAACATCGCGGCAAGGTTGGGGCAGGTGTGATAATCCATCATCCCCCTGATTCGGCGCGGCTGGCGCCGCCGAAACCGTCTGCGGCATAACAGGGCTTGCGGCTTGCCGTCAATTTCCGGCTGACTATCTATAGAAGTGGGGCGAGGAGGCCTGTTTCATGGATTCGGTGACTGCGCAAAAACCGGCGGACAATGCGAGCGATCTCGGCACCTTGCCGCGCTGGAACCTGGCCGATCTCTATCCCGGTTCCGCCAGCGCCGAACTGGTCCGCGATCTGAAAGCCGCCGAGAGCGGCGCCAAATCTTTCCAAGCCTCCTACCAGGGCAAGCTGGCGGGATTGCCGGGCGCCGATCTCGGTCGCGCACTTGCCGAATACGAGCGGCTGCAGGAAATCCTCGGCCGGATTCTGAGCTATGCCGGGCTGGCCTATGCCGCCGACCAGAGCGACCCCGAGAACGGCCGCTTCTTCCAGAACATGCAGGAAAAATCGACCGATATCTCGACTCTGCTGCTGTTCTTCACCCTCGAGCTCAATCGCATCGAGAACCCCGTTCTTGCCGAGAAGCTAAAGGCGCCGGAATTGTCGCACTACGCGCCGTGGCTGCGTGATTTACGCGCCTTCCGCCCCTATCAGCTCTCGGACGAGCTGGAAAAGCTGCTGCACGAGAAATCCGTCGCCGGTCGTTCGGCCTGGACGCGGCTGTTCGATGAAACCGGTGCTGCTTTGCGCTTTCCGGTCGGCGGCAAGGATCTCACCAGCGCCGAGGCGCTGCATCTGCTGTCCGATCCGAATGCCGAAACCCGCAAGGCGGCGGCCAAGTCCCTGGGCGAGGTGTTCGGGAAAAACGCCCGGCTCTTCGCCCATGTCACCAACACGCTCATCAAGGACAAGGAGATCGAGGATCGTTGGCGCGGCTTCAAGCACCCCATCTCGTCGCGCAACCTGGCCAATTATGTCGAGGACGAGGTGGTGGATGCGCTCATTTCCTCGGTGCGCGCGTCATTTCCATTGCTGTC
This sequence comes from Allostellaceae bacterium, assembly GCA_035602175.1. Taxonomy (GTDB): domain Bacteria; phylum Pseudomonadota; class Alphaproteobacteria; order ATCC43930; family CGMCC-115725; genus REEB95. Next base: position 2,867 of record DATNMV010000104.1, on the reverse strand, counting down.
GCACCGTTATTACCGGCTCAAGGCCAAGTGGTTCGGCGTCGAGCAGATGCCTTATTGGGACCGCAACGCGCCTTTGCCCGCGGAAGACGACCGCCTGGTGCCCTGGCCCGAAGCGCAACGCATCGTGCTCGACGCTTATCGGGATTTTTCGCCGGACATGGCCGCGGTGGGCAAGCGTTTCTTCGACAATCGCTGGATCGACGCGCCGGCGCAGCCGGGCAAGGCCTCGGGCGCCTTCGCCCATCCCACCGTACCGAGCGTGCATCCCTATCTGTTGCTCAATTATTTGGGCCGTACTCGCGACGTGATGACCTTGGCGCATGAGCTGGGCCACGGCGTGCACCAGGTATTGGCCGGCCCGCAAGGCGCGCTCATGTCCGACACGCCGTTGACTTTGGCCGAAACCGCCTCCGTCTTCGGCGAAATGCTGACCTTCCAGGCGTTGCTCAAGGCCGAACGCGACCCCAAGCGGCGCAAGGCCATGCTCGCCGGCAAGGTCGAGGACATGCTCAACACCGTGGTGCGCCAGATCGCTTTCGTCGAATTCGAGCGCCGCATCCATGACGAGCGCCGCGCGGGGGAACTGACATCCGAGCGCATCGGCGAGATCTGGATGGACGTGCAGAAGGAAAGCCTCGGCCCCGCCATCCGTTTCGAGGACGAGTACCGCTGGTACTGGACCTACATCCCGCATTTCATTCACACGCCGTTCTACGTCTACGCCTATGCTTTCGGCGATTGTCTGGTGAACTCGCTCTACGCGGTCTATCAGGGCGCGGAAAAGGGCTTCGCCGAGAAATATCTCAATATGCTCAAGGCCGGCGGCACCAAGCGCCACAAGGAATTGCTAGCGCCCTTCGGCCTCGACGCCTCCGATCCGAATTTCTGGCGCAAGGGCTTGTCGGTCATTTCGGGATTCATCGATCAGCTCGAGGCGATGGGTTAGGACAGAAACCTGTCGGCGTTGCCGGAATAAAGCATCGCGCGTTCCTTTTCGCCCAAGCCGAGCTGGTCGATGGGATCGAGCGGCGCGCTTTCCGATATCTCGAAAGGGTAATCGGTGCCGATGCAGAGCTGGGACAATCCGAAGCTCTTGATCAGGAAAGCGAGCGTCTCGGCGCTGTAGACCAGGGTGTCGTAATAGCACCGCCGCGCCTGGTCGCGCGGGCTGGTCTTGATCTGCTCCTGGATGATCGACGAAAGGCGCCAGCCCTGCATCAGCCGCGGCAGCACGATGGCAAAGGTGCCGCCGCCGTGGCTGAAACCGATCTTGAGCTTCGGATGCCGCTCCAGCATGCCGCCGGTGATCATAGAGGCGATCGCGAAGGAATTCTCGTTGGGAAAGGCGATCAAGGGCACCAGGCGCGGCGGCCCGACGATGCGCTCCAGGCTCGCCGGATGAAGGGCGTGGACGAACACCGCGGCGCCCAGCTTTTCCGCCGCGGCAAAGAAGGTCTCGAATTTGGCGTCGCCGATGGCGGTGCCGTTGACGTTGCTGCCGATTTCGACGCCGCGCAATCCCTCGCGCATGATGTTTTCCAATTCGCGCGCAGCCAGATCGGGGTCTTGCAGCGGCACCATGCCCAGCCCGGCGAAGCGCTTGGGCGACCGCGCCACCATTTGGGATATGGTGCCGTTGATGTGTCGGCTCATGGCCAGCCCGTCCGCCGGATCGAGCCAATAGGACAACAACTCGGGCATGGGCGACAGCACCTGGCGGGATATGCCGGTCTTGTCCATCGCCTCGACGCGTCGCTCCACATCCCAGCATTCGTCGCTGACGGTGCGGAAATTCTTGCCGGCGATCATCACGTTTTTATGATGACAGTCCGAGCCGGCTTCCATCTGCGGCCAGCGCGATGCCTCGGCCTTTCCGGCATAAGCGGGGAACTCGGCCGGAACGATATGACAATGAACGTCGATGGCGGTCGGTTGCATGCGCAAATCCCATATTGACGGTGGACAGGGCGGGGTGGCGGGCCGAGATTAGCCGTCATGGCCGATGTCAACAACCTGCCGCGCCGGGTGCGGCGCTACGCCCGGGTCTCGACCGCGATGGGCGGGCTCGCCGCGCGCCTGGCCGGCAAGCGCTATCTGGGGCTCAATCTCGATCGCGGCCGCCACGCCGCCGACCTCACATCGGCGCTGGGGAACCTCAAGGGCCCGCTGATGAAGGTGGCGCAGCTGCTCGCCACCATCCCAGACGCCCTGCCAGAGGAATACGCCGCCGAGCTGGCCGCGCTGCAATCCAACGCGCCGCCGATGGGCTGGTCCTTCGTGCGCCGCCGCATGTCGAGCGAGCTGGGGCCGGATTGGGAAAAAAAGTTCAAAAGCTTCGAACACGAAGCATCGCATGCCGCCTCGCTGGGCCAGGTGCATCGCGCGGTTTCGCGCGCCGGCAAGCATCTCGCCTGCAAGCTGCAATATCCCGACATGGAATCGGCGGTCGAAGCCGATCTGAAACAGCTGAAATTGCTGATGGGGCTTTACGAGCGCTACGACCGCGCCATCTCGACCGAGGAGGTTCACAAGGAGATATCCGAAAGGCTGCGCGAAGAGCTGGATTACACGCGCGAGGCCACGCATATGCGGCTCTTCCGCGCCATGCTCAAGGCCGAGAAACACGTCTATGTGCCCGAGCATGTGCCGGATTTTTCGACCAAACGGCTTCTCACCATGAGCTGGCTCGAAGGCGTGCCCTTCCTCGACGCGACCAAGGGCAAGCTGTCCGCGCGCAACGCCGTCGCGCGCAACATGTTTCGCGCCTGGTACGTTCCGTTCTATTTCTACGGCGTCATTCACGGCGACCCGCATCTCGGCAACTACACTGTGCGGCCCGACAACGGCGTGAACTTGCTCGATTACGG
>DATNMV010000103.1:0-3418 GCA_035602175.1 Allostellaceae bacterium | reverse complement strand
GCCAAAAGCGCCGGACGCGCGTTGAGCACGGTTTCATCCTGCCGGCGAAGAACCGCCGCCGCCGCCAGCCCGAAGAGCAGCTTCGAGGTCAGGCTGACAGCATAAGGCACCAGGTGGATGAAGGCCGGGCTCGCGAGCGGCAGCACGACGAAGAAATTGACCGCCCAGACGCCGGCCAGCGCCGCCAGCATGAACGGATAGGGGTTGGCCGGCCCGCCGCGCTTCGCGGAAAACGCCCGCCAGGCGAAGGCCAGACCCAGGCCGAGCATCACGGCGAGCGTCATGTGAACCGCGACGCCGAGCCCCACGGAAGCCGCGGGAAGGAGCGCGCTCACGCCCGCGGCGGTGGTCACGCCCCGCGCCAGGATCGCGGCATTGCCGCCGGTGGCTAGGGCATAGAGCGAAATCCAGGCGATTTCCGCCAGGCCGCCGGCCGCGCCGGCGATGACGCCGTAACGGATGGTTTCAAATTTGTGGGTCATGGCTTTGTCCTTTTCCGATGTTGTTGTCACGATTGCGGCTCAAGCCTCGATGCTCAGCCGAACAGCTTGCGCAGGCCGGGATGTTTCGCGACCGCCGGCAGTTTCTCGACCAGCCCGTCGAGACCGAAGACATGGCCGGCGCGATGCGCGATCAGGTAGACGATCACGAGCGCGTAGACCAGGTGGTAGTCGACGAACAGGCTGAGGTGATCCTCGATGAACGGCCAGTCCATATGCGCGAAGTGATAGGTCACCATGATCAGGATGCCGAACGGGCCGCTGACCCGGACCATGAGTCCGGACACGAGCGACAGGCCGATCAGCAGATGGCCCCACTTCACCAGGAAGTTGGTATAGGGCAGCACCGCCGGGTCTGCGAACGGGGCGAACAAAGCGTGGAAAGTCACGACATGGGCGAGAAAACCGCCGGCGTTGAAATTCTCCATGATTTGCCACGCGCCGGCATAAAGGAACAGCCAGCCCACGAAAATGCGCAGGAAGAAGATGACGAAGCGGTCGAGTTTTGTTTCGGTCATATGACACATCTCCTCTTTCCGGACCGCCCGCAATGAGCAGCCCGCCTGTCTCGCCGGCTAAGCCTCGTCTGAAAGCCTAATGACCCGCGCCCAGCATCGCGACGGTGCCGGCAATCAGCAGCACGGACATGCAAAACATCGAAAATTTCAGGCACATATCCAGTCTCCCCGTTCAATTGGCGGTCAATTCTTAACCGGAGAATGTTTCAGGCGGCAGCTTCGGAAATTACTCAGACCATGCGCGCCGTGGGACGGCCCGGAATGGGCAGGTTGGGCGCCCATCGCCGCCGCCCGCCCGCGTCACGGTGCCGCGTCTGCCCTGCGCGTTTGGCGGTTGACGCGAAAACCGCTTGCCCATAGTTTCCTCGGCGGGACACGCCCCCCCAACGGGGCGCATCTATTCTGGAAGGAATAGTTCGATGAAGCCGAATCGCCGGCCCGCCAATCCGTCATTTTCATCCGGCCCTTGCGCCAAGCACCCTGGTTGGAGCTTGGAGGCGCTGAAACACGCCCTCTTGGGCCGCTCGCACCGCGCCAAGCCCGGCCGCGCCAAACTCAAAGAGGTGGTCGATCGCTCGCGCGCCATCCTGGGAATCCCGAAGGACTATAAGGTAGCCATCGTTCCCGCCTCGGATACCGGCGCGGTCGAAATGGCGTTGTGGTCGCTGTTGGGCGCGCGCGGCTGCGACGTGCTGGCCTGGGAGGTGTTCGGCGAAGGCTGGGCGACCGACATCGAGAAGCAGCTGAAGCTCAAGGATCTGCGCGTTTTGCGCGCGCCTTATGGCGAAATTCCCGATCTCGCCGCGGTCGATTGGAACCGCGACGTGGTTTTCCCCTGGAACGGCACCACCTCGGGCGCGCGCGTGCCGAACGGCGACTGGATCAAGGCGGACCGCCAGGGCCTGGCGATTTGCGACGCCACCTCGGCGGTTTTCGCCATGGATCTCCCCTGGGCCAAACTCGATGTCGTCACCTGGTCCTGGCAGAAGGTGCTGGGCGGCGAGGCGGCGCACGGCATGTTGGTTTTGTCGCCGCGCGCGGTCGAAAGGCTGGAGACTTATAAGCCCGCCTGGCCGCTGCCCAAGATCTTCCGCCTCACTTCCAAAGGCAAATTCGCCGAGGGGATTTTCCAGGAAGAGACCATCAACACGCCGTCCATGCTGGCGGTGGAAGACGCGATCGACGGCCTCAAATGGGCGGAAACAGTGGGCGGCCTCGCCGGCTTGAAGGCGCGCAGCGAAGCCAATCTCGCGGCCATGGCCAAATGGGTCGAGCGCACCAGCTGGATCGATTTCCTGGTCGCCGATCCGAAACTCCGCTCCTCGACCTCGGTCTGTCTCAAGGTGTCCGACGAGTGGTTCCTGCGCCTGGCGCCCGACGCGCAACGCGCCCAGGTGAAGCGGCTCGAATCGTTGCTCGATGCCGAGGGCGTCGCCTACGACATCGCCGGCCACCGCGACGCGCCGCCGGGTCTGCGCATCTGGTGCGGCTCGACGGTCGAAACCGGCGACGTCGAGGCGCTGCTGCCTTGGCTCGACTGGGCCTTCGGCGAATTGCGCCGCGCCGCCGCGGCCTGAACCCGGTTTCTTCCTCCATTGCAGGGAAAGATCTCGCCATGCCGAGAGTCTTGATTTCCGACGAATTGAGCCCGCGCGCGGTCGCGATATTCAAAGAGCGCGGCATCGACACCGTGGTCAACACCAAGCTTTCACCCGACGAATTGAAGAAGATCATCGGCGATTTCGACGGCCTCGCCGTGCGTTCCGCTACCAAGGTGACCAAGCCGGTGCTCGAAGCCGCCAAGAATCTGAAAGTGATCGGCCGCGCCGGCATCGGCGTCGACAACATCGACGTGCCCGCCGCCACCCAACGCGGCATCGTCGTCATGAACACGCCGTTCGGCAATTCGATCACCACCGCGGAACACGCCATCGCCCTCATGCTGGCGTTGGCGCGCCAATTGCCCGCCGCCGACCGCTCGACCCAGGCCGGCAAGTGGGAGAAGTCGCGCTTCATGGGCGTCGAGCTGACGGCCAAGGTGCTGGGCGTGATCGGCTGCGGCAATATCGGCTCGATCGTGGCCGACCGCGCCTTGGGCCTGAAGATGAAGGTCGTGGCCTATGATCCGTTTCTGTCGCCCGAGCGCGCTGTCGCCTTGGGCGTGGAGAAGGTCGAGCTCGATCAGCTTTTGGCGCGCGCCGATTTCATCACCCTCCATACGCCGCTGACCGAAGCGACCAAGGGCATCATCGACGCCAAGGCGCTGGCCAAGACCAGGAAGGGCGTGCGCATCATCAATTGCGCGCGCGGCGGACTTATTGTCGAGGCGGATTTGAAAGCGGCGCTCGATTCGGGCCAGGTCGCGGGCGCGGCGCTCGACGTCTTCCCGGTCGAGCCGGC
>DATNMV010000102.1:0-3267 GCA_035602175.1 Allostellaceae bacterium | reverse complement strand
CGGCTGGGGCTGAGCGACGCGATTTCCGCCATTCTCGATCCGGCGGAGATGCTGCCGGCGCCGGCGCAAGGCGCGATCGGCGTCGAGATCCGCGACGATGACGAGCGGGCGCGGCGCTTGCTGGCGCCGGTCAACGATCCCGCGACCGAAAGCTGTATCGCGGCGGAGCGCGCGTTGCTGGCGGCGCTGGGCGGCGATTGCCGCACGCCGCTCGGCGCGCTCGCGACCCTGGCCGGCGGCAAATTGATTCTCGACGGGCTGGTGATCACGCCCGACGGCACGCAACGCCACACGGTGCGGCGCGAAGGCGCCGCCAAGGACGCCGTGGCACTCGGGCAGGACGCCGGGGCGGAACTCAAAGCGCGCGCCGGCGCGGATTTCCTCGCCGGAATTTCCGGCCGGGCGGCGCGATGAAGGCGCTGGTGACGCGGCCGCGCGCGGATGCCCTTGCGCTGGCCGAAGCGCTCGCCGCGCGCGGCATCGAGGCGGTGATCGAGCCGCTTCTGACCATACGGCCCAATCCGGAAGCCGGCGCGTTGCTCGACGCGGCGCTCGGCGGCGCGCAGGCGCTGCTGTTCACCAGCGCCAACGGCGTGCGGGTTTTTGCCGGCGCTTCGGCGCGACGCGATCTTGCGGTTTTCGCGGTGGGCGACGCGACCGCGCGCGCGGCCAAGGCGGCGGGCTTCGTCCAGGTCGAAAGCGCGCAAGGCGCCGTCGCCGAGCTAGCGAAGCTGGCATCGGCGCGGCTCAAGCCCGAAGCGGGATATCTTCTCCATCCCGCCGCCGGCCATGTCGCGGGCGATCTCGCGGGCGAGCTCGCCCGGGCCGGATTCCGGGTGCGGCGCGCGGTCATCTATGAATCGCTTCCGGTTGCGGGTTTGAGCGCAGAAACGGCGGCGCTGCTGCGGCGCGGCGGGATCGGCGCCGCGCTGTTTTTCTCTCCCCGCGCGGCGTCGAGCTTTGTTAGGCTCGCCGGAGAGGCCGGGTTGACGGACAGCCTCGCCAAGACCGCCGCCGTCGCCCTGAGCGCGGAGGGGGCGGCGGCGTTGCGGGTCCTTATCTGGCGGCGCATCGCGGTGGCCGAATCGCCCACCGAATCCTCGCTGCTCGCGGCGCTCGAACGGTGCCGCGATGCTGCGGCGACAGAGGAAAGGCGCGTTCATGAGTGACACCGGAATCATCGATCACGATCCCGAGCGAATTGCGCGCAAGAAACGCCGGCGCTTCGCGGTGATGAGCTGGCTGGCATCCGCCCTCGTCCTGGTGCTGGCGTTGGTCGCGACGTCGCCGTATTGGGCGCCTTCGCTTTCCTCCGTGCTGCCCTGGGGCATGCCGGGCGGCGCCGGCAACCCGGCGCTGGGCGGACGGCTCGACGCCATCGAGCAGAAGCTGAGCCAACTCGCGAACCAGCCGAATGAAGCGGGCGCGACGCCGGACCTGACGGCCGTCCAATCGAAGCTCCAGGACCAGGCGGCGGCGCAGGACAAGCTCGACCAGCGGCTCGGCGCGCTCGAGGCGCGGGTCGCCAATCTGAGCGACGACCCGCAGCGGCTGTTGCTGATATCGCTCGGCCAGCTTTCTGCGGCGATCGAGACCTCGCGGCCTTATGCCGGCGAGCTCGGATCGGCCGAGGCGCTGGCATCGAAGCGGCCGGATATCCTGGCGCAGCTGAAGACGCTCGACGCGGCGTCTTCCGTGGGCATTCCCGGCGCGGCGGTGCTGGCGCGGCAATTCTCGCAGGACGTGGCGCCCGCCATGTTGCGCGCCGGCGCCGACAGCAACGCCGCCGCCGACAGCTGGTGGCAGCGCGTGCTGGCGCGGCTCAGGAGCCTGGTGGTGATCCGGCGCACCGACGCGGACGGCCAGCAATCGGCCGATCCGGTGGTGGCGGCGGTGTCGACGGCCGAGGCGGCGCTTGACCAGGGCGACGTCGCCGGCGCCGTCAGCACGATCGAGGCGTTGCCGGCCGACACGCGCACGCCGGCGCAACCCTGGCTGGTGCTGGCCCATAAGCGGCTCGACGCCGAGGCGACGGTGGCGCAGGCGATCGAGGCCACCTCCCAAGCGCTCGCCGCGCCCGGCGCCAAGACTCCGTGATGCGGGTTTGGCTCTCGATCCTGGTGGTGCTGATCCTGGTGACGGGAGCGGTGTTCGTCGCCGACCGGCCGGGCAGCGTCTCGATCGTGTGGGAGGCTTGGCGGCTCGATACCTCGGTGGCGGTGCTGGCGCTGGGCACGGCGTTCGTGGCGCTGGCGGTCGGCTGGCTCTACGTCATGCTGCGCAAGATATTCCGCGCGCCGCGCAATTTCGTGACCGCCCGGCGCGATCGCAAACGGCGCGACGGCTACCGCGCCTTGACTTACGGCCTGGCGGCGGTGGCGGCGGGCGACGCGATCGAGGCGCAGCGCCATGCGCGCCGGGCGGAGAAACTGCTCGCGACCGAAAAACCGCTGACGCTGCTGTTGTCGGCCCAGGCGGCGCAGCTCGCGGGCGACGAGGACGGCGCCAAGCACCATTTCGCCGCCATGCTCAACGAGCCCGAGACCGTGTTCCTGGGGCTGCGCGGGCTGATCGCGCGCGCGCTCAAGACCGGCGACGAGGTCCAGGCCTTAAAGCTGATCGAGCGGGCGCAGAAGCTCAAGCCGCGCACGCCCTGGGTGCTGCGCGGGCAGTACGAGTTGCTGGCGCGCGCCAAACGCTGGGACGAGGCCGACATGTTCCTGGCCGAGGCGATCCGCACCAAGGCCGTGAACGCCGAGGAAGGACGGCATCACCGCGCCGCGTTGCTCCATGAGCGCGGCCGGAGCGCGCAACAGCACGGCCGCGCGCGCGACGCGCTCGACCTGGCGGCGCGCGCCCATGCGCTCGATCCAGGCTTTGCCCCGGCGACCGCGTGGTACGCGGAACTGCTCGAAGCCGCCGGCAAGCATCGCCGCGCGCGCAAGACCATCGAAGCGGCGTGGCGCATCGCGCCGCATCCCGATCTCGCCCGCGCCTACGGCGCGCTTTACGCCGATGAGAGCGAACTGGCGCGGGTGAAGCGCTTCGAGCGGCTGGCCGAGATCAACCCGGGCCATGTCGAAAGCCACGTGGCGCAGGGCCACGCGGCGCTCAAGGCGCGACTCTGGGGCGAGGCGCGCCGCCATTTGCAGGCGGCGGGATCCTCCGGCGACGCGCCGCCGCCGCGACTCTGCCGGTTGATGGCCGAAATCGAGGAGAAGCAGAACAACGACCTCGCCGCCTCGCGTGCGTGGCTCGAGCGCGCGG
>DATNMV010000101.1:0-2131 GCA_035602175.1 Allostellaceae bacterium | reverse complement strand
CCCTACGGCACGCTGTCCTCGAACCAGCTTCGCGGGCTCGCCCATGTGGCGCGGCGCTACGACAAGGACTACGGCCATTTCACCACGCGGCAGAACATCCAATACAACTGGATCAAGCTCGAGGAGACGCCCGACATCCTCGCCGATCTGGCCAAGGTCGAGATGCACGGCATCCAGACCAGCGGCAATTCCTTCCGCAATATCACTACCGATCCCTTCGCCGGCGTGACGGCGGAGGAGATCGAGGACCCGCGCCCGTGGTGCGAAATCATCCGGCAATGGTCGATCCTGCATCCGGAATTCTCGTTCCTGCCGCGCAAGTTCAAGATCGCGGTCTCGGCCGCGACGGAGCACGACCGCGCCGCCGTGAAGATGCACGATCTCGGCCTTTATATCCGCCGCAACGCCGAGGGCGAGGTGGGGTTCCAGGTGCTGATCGGCGGCGGGCTCGGCCGCACGCCCTATCTGGGATTGGTGTTGCGTGAATTCCTGCCGAAGCCGGATCTGCTCGCCTATCTCGAGGCGGCGTTGCGCGTCTACAACCAATACGGCCGGCGCGACAATATCTTCAAGGCGCGGGTCAAAATCCTGGTGCACAGTCTGGGCATCGAGAAAATGCGCGAAGAGGTCGAGGCCGAATTCGCCGCCATGGCCAAGGACAAGCTCGAACTGCCCGAGGCGGTAGTCGCCGCGATCCGCGCGCAGTTCTCGCCGCCACCTTACGCAGACGCGGCGGCCGACGACGCCATCCTGCAACGCCTGACCGCCGCCGAGCCGGCCTTCGCCCGCTGGGTCAAATACAACACCCATGCGCATCGGCGGCCGGGCCACGCCATCGTCTGCATTTCCTTGAAGCCGCCGGGCAAGCCGCCGGGCGATTGCAACGCCGCGCAGATGGAATTGATCGCGGATTTGGCCGAGGAGCTGAGCCACGCCGAAATCCGCGTCACGCACGAGCAGAACCTGGTGCTGCCGCATGTGCGCAAGGCCGTGCTTTATGATCTGTGGCGGCGGCTCGCCGCGGCGGGATTGGCCAGCGCCAATATCGGCCTCGCCAGCGACATCATCGCCTGCCCCGGTCTCGATTATTGCGGCCTCGCCACCGCGCGCTCCATCCCGATCGCCCAGGTGCTGGGCGAGCGCCTGGCCGCGCGCGAGGAGACGATAGGCAAGCTGGCGATCAAGATTTCGGGCTGCATCAATGCCTGCGGACATCACCATGTCGGCCACATCGGCATCCTGGGCCTGGATAAGAACGGCGAGGAATTCTACCAACTCACCATCGGCGGCAGCGACGACGAGCACGCCGCCATCGGCAGCATCACCGGACCGGCGGTGGCGGCCAAGGACGTGCCCGAGGCGGTCGACAAGCTGATCGACACCTATATCGGCTTGCGGCAGAAGGGCGAGCGCTTCCCTGAAACCTACCGCCGGGTCGGCATGAGCCCGTTCAAGGAGGCGCTCTATGCTGCTCGATAAGACCGGCGGCGCGGTCGCCGATGAATGGCGGCATTTAGCCGATGACGAGAATGCCCCCGAGGGCGAGGCGGTGACCGTTTCACTCGCGCGCTGGGAAAGGGATCACAACGCGCTCAAGAGCCGCGACGCCAAGCTGGGCTTGCGTCTGCCCAACACCGCGAACCCCGTCGCGCTCAACGGCGAGGTGCATCGTTTCGCCCTGATCGCGCTGGAATTTCCGCGCTTCAATGACGGAAGGGCCTATTCCCAGGCGCGGCTGCTGCGCGCGCGGCTGGGCTACAAGGGCGCGTTGCGCGCCACCGGCGAGGTGCTGCGCGACCAGCTTTTGTTCATGCTCCGTGCCGGTTTCGACAGTTTCGAAGTGGACGGCGTGCGCGCCAAAGCCGAGGACTGGGCCAAGGCCTTCGGTGAATTCGACGTTTTCTACCAGCCCACCGAGGACAACCGCCCCTGGGTCATGCGCCAGAGATTTCCCGCGCCGTTCAGCCAGGGCGCGAGACAAACAACCGTTTAGCGCAGCGCATAAAAAACCGCGCCTCGACGGAGGACGGCCTGCAACCGCACCACCATGAAACAGGGCATGAGCCGGATGGGCGGCTTCCTACAAAATCTTGCATCGCGTCGGGGCGCGTGCCTTAATGCTACCTATGCG
>DATNMV010000100.1:0-3421 GCA_035602175.1 Allostellaceae bacterium | reverse complement strand
AGATCACCGAATAGCCCCCGGTGGAATGGCCGAAATTGGTCTCGATGCCCCACAGCGCGACGATGCATTGCGGCTGCACGCTGTAGCGCGCGGACACCCGGTCGAGCAATGGCTTGTTCTCGATCAGCTTGGCGCGGCCGGCGTCGATCCGATCCGGCGTCACCACCCGGTCGATATAATCCTGGAACGTGAGCGTGAGTTCGGGCTGACGCCGGTCGAGCTCGATGACATGCGGCAGGAACCTGGCCGCGGTCAGGGTGTGGTCGAGCGTGGCGGCGGATATGCCCTGGGCCAGCGCGTCCTGGCGAAAACCCTGGATGAAGGCGGGAAAACCGGCGGCATCGGGCAGCTCGGCCTCGGGCGGCGGCGGATTCTGATCCGGCGGCGGTTGCGGCTGCGTCTGCGATTGATCGGGAGGTTGCGCCGGTTGCGGCTGGGCTTGGGATTGATCCGGCGATTGCGCCGGTTGTGGCTGCGGCTGATCCTGCGCCCAGGCGGGCGCTGCCGCCAGCAGCGCCAGGACGGCGAAGGGCGCAAGACGCGGGATCATCGCGCGATCACCAGCGCCGCCGCCTTGGCGCGGAGTACGTCGGGAATGGGGGTCGAGCGGCGCTTCTCCAGATCGAAATGTACGCCGGCCTGATAGCAACGCGCGATGCGCTCGCCGCCCTGCACCGCGACCAGATCGTGCACCATCTTGACCGAGGATTTTCCGATCTCGAGCAGGCCGCTGGTCCCGGCTATCTCCATCCCCGCCCCCGGCTGCCACGACGACAAAGCCAGGCGCGTCTCGAAAGTCGAAAAGCCGCGCTTCTCCTTGTGGATGTAATCGCCGGTCATGCCCAGCGCCATCAGCAGATGCGAGGAAGCGGTGGAGCAGCGCCGCACATGGCCGAATAGCGAGAGCTGTCCGCGCTCGTCGAGTTCCCAGCTCTTGACCCGGTCGCGCAGGGTGGGCGTCGCGCCATGCGCCGCCGGCAGCGATATCGCGGCGAAGCCCTCGGCCCGCCACGGCGCGGCGGACGCGTCGAGCTTCGATTTCAATCCGCCGCGCATGGTGAAGTCGCGCGGCGCCAGCGCGTGTTCGGCCTGGGTGGTGACGGTGCCGTCGCTCATCATCATTTCGTGGCCGAGGCGCACGAGCTTCTCGCCCTTGGCTCCTTCGCCGGTGCCGATCACGGCGCTGCGGATGGAGATCGATTCACCGGCGCGCAGCTCCTTGAGGTAGCGGATGAACAGGCTGACCGTGCGCCAGGCGCGGCCGGGGGCAAGGCGATAGAGCAGGCTCGCCGCTGCGTCGCCGAAGCGCTCGCCGTAAAAGGCGATGTTCATGTGGCCGAAGACGTCGCATTCCCAGGCCTCGACATCGCCGCGATAGGTTTCGATCAAGCTTTCAGACATTCCCGCCTCTCCCTCAGGCCCGAATCGCATGCCCGGCCGCCCTTCGGGGCGGCGACTATGGCAGACCGGAAGCCCGGCCGGAAAGCGCGGCAATCAAGGCGAAACCGTGACCGGGATGAGCTTTTTGTAATCCAACGCCGGGGGATGGAAGATCATAAGCTAGCTTATGAATTACCAGAAGCCCCGGTCAAGGGACCGGGACAGGCTCAAAAAGGAGAGCCATCATGTCCAAGACCCAGACTTCCGGTTTCACGCGCAAGTTGCGCACTCTCGCCCTGGCTGCGGCGGTGGCCGCGACCTCGGCCGGAGCCCTGGCCGCCCCGGCGCTGGCCGCCGATTGGCACCATGGCCCGGCCCGCCAGGAATTCCGCGATCACCGCGATTTCCGTGACCATCGCTGGCACGGCGGCTTCTTCGCGCCGGTCGTGTCGGTGGATCCGTATGGTTACGGCTACGGCCCGTATGGCTACGCGCCGCCTCCCCCGGCGCCGGTCTATGCGGTTCCGCCGATCCTCGACTTCATCCTCCCGATTCATATCCGCTGAACGGGACGACAGAGGACGGCCCTCGCCCCGCCCGATCCCCCGGGCGGGGCGATTTTTTATCCGCTAGCTGCAATAATCGCGCGCCGGATGGAGGCCGGCACCGGTGCCGTTGCGCGATTTCGACCTAGCCCGGGCCGCGCATATCCTGGTGGTGAAACCGGATGAGATCGGCGATTTCATCCTGGCGACGCCGTTCCTGCGCGGTCTGCGCCGTTCCGCGCCCGCGGCCGAAATCACCCTGGCGGTATCGCCGCTGGTCGCGGGATTGGCCGCGGCCAATCCCAACGCCGACCGCCTGGTGACCATGGAACTCGACCGCAAGGCGGGCAAGCTCGTGCTCGGCGCGCCGGCGGGCGCGGACTGGCTCGCCTTCGCCGAGGACGTGCAGCAGCGGCGCTTCGAGCTGGCGGTGGTGCCGCGGCTCGATTTCGACCGTTACGCCGCGGCGCATTTCGCGCGCGACAGCGGGGCAAAACGCGTCGCGGGGTTTTCCGAAAGCGCGACGCCGCTGAAGGCGGCGCGCAACGCCGGTTTCGACCGGAAATTCTATAGCGACGTGCTGAAACGGGACCCCGCCGCGCACGAGGTCGAGCACAATCTGGCGCTGCTCGAATTCATCGGCGGGCGGCCCGACGGGGATGCGCTCGAGCTGCCCCTGCCCGCGCGTGCGTGCGAGAACGCCGCGCTTCGCGCCGAAATCGTCAAGACGGAATTGGGCTTCGGCAGGATTCTGGCGGTGGCGCCCGGCTCCTCGTATCCGGCCAAGGAACTGCCGGTCGGTCTGCTGGCGCCGATTGCTGCGGCGGCGGCAGAGGAAATCGGCGCCGGCATCGTCATTCTCGGCAACGCGGCGCAACGCGGCATGGGCGAGGAATTGAAGGCCAATCTCGCCGGGCGCGCGGTCAATCTCTGCGGCGATCTGGCGTTGTCCGAAGCGGCGGCGCTGATCGGGCTGGCGGCCGGAGCGATCTCGATGTGCTCGGCCGCCGGGCATATCGCCGCCGCGCTGGATATTCCGGCGGTGGTGTTCTCCTGCCATCCCAAAACCGGCGACAAGGCGCATTTCCATTCGCCGCTGCGCTTCCGGCCTTGGGCGAAGCCGGGCCGCGCTCTGGTGATCCAGCCCGAGACCGCGCTCGCGCCCTGCGTCGTCACCTGCGAGGCGGCCGTGCCGCATTGCATCGGCAATATCGACCCGGCGGCGGTGATTGCCGCGGTCACGCGGTTTTTCGCCGAGGCCTAAGCTGTTGCGACGCCCTTTATTGTTGAAATTATTCGTCCTTGGGCGGCGCTTTGGCTTTCTTGGTTTTGTTTCCCAATGCGAAGCCGGCCAATACGGCCTCGATCAACGGCCAGATCGCGCTGGCGAATTCCGAGCCCGGCACGCGGGGCTTGTGCCGCGCCGTGAAATAGGCGGCGATCGACAGGATCAGGCAAAGCGCCAGCAACGCACCGGCGACGATCGCGGGCGCGCC
>DATNMV010000099.1:0-2404 GCA_035602175.1 Allostellaceae bacterium | reverse complement strand
GAACACCTCGCCCATGCTCTCGCCGTCGGGATTCACCGGCTTGAGGCTTTGCGCGTCGGCCACCATCAGCCCGTCGAGCACCGGATAATTCACGCCCTGGCGCGCCTTGAGCTGGGATTTTTGTTCGTTCGGCAGGCCATTCCATTCCTCATGCCAGGCGCAGACCACCGCCGGGCCATAGACCTCGGTCAGGCCGTAGACGTGGGTGACGGCGAAGCCGAGTTTCTCCACGCCCTCGATCACGGCGGCGGGCGGTGCCGCGCCGGCGGTCATCATGCGGATGCTCCGGTTGCCGAGGCCGCGGCGCAGCTCTTCCGGCGCGTTCAACAGCATGTTCATGACGATCGGCGCGCCGCAGAGATGAGTGACGTTGTGCCCGGAAATCGCTGCGAAAATCGGCGCCGCCTCGACCCGGCGCAGGCACACATGCGTTCCGGCCAGCGCCGTCACCGTCCAGGGAAAGCACCAGCCGTTGCAGTGGAACATCGGCAGCGTCCAGAGATAGGTGGGATGCGGCGGCATGTTCCACACCAGCACGTTGCCCAGCGCGTTGAGATAAGCGCCGCGGTGGTGATAGACCACGCCCTTGGGATTGCCCGTCGTTCCCGAGGTGTAATTGAGCGATATCGCGTCCCATTCGTCGGCGGGGTTCTCCCAGGCGAAATCCGGGTCGCCTTCCGCGAGGAATTTCTCGTAATCCATCTCGCCCAGCAGTTTGCCCGGCGGCGCCAATTCGTCGTCGATGTCGATCACCAGCGGCCGCGCCTTGGCCGTGACCAGCGCCTTCTCGACGACCGAAGAGAATTCGCGGTCGGTGATCAGCACCTTGGCTTCGCCGTGATCGAGGATGAAGGATATCGTCGCGGCGTCGAGCCGGATGTTGAGCGCGTTCAGCACCGCACCCGCCATCGGCACGCCGAAATGCGCCTCGAAGGCCTCCGGTGTGTTGGCGGCCATCACCGCCACGGTATCGCCCTTGCCGATCCCGCGCTTGCGCAAGGCACTTGCCAGGCGCCGGCAGCGTGCATAGCTCTCGGCCCAACTATAGCGCCGCTTGCCGTGCACCACCGCCAGGCGCCCAGGATAGACCGCGGCCGCCCGGGCGATGAAGCCCAGCGGCGTCAACGGCACGTAATTGGCCCGGTTACGGTCGAGCCCGGTGTCGTAGGCGTTGCCCATTCCTGCCCTTGCGGCGGCTTCACAAAGGGCCGCCTTTGGCTCACAGTTCTAGCCAGGGAGGATAACAATGACCAGCCGATATGCGGAGGAGTATCGCCGCTCGCTGGCCGATCCCGAGGGCTTCTGGGGCGAGGCGGCCCGGGCCATCGATTGGGAAAAAAGCTGGGACCGCGTGCTCGACAAGAGCAATCCGCCTTTCTACCGCTGGTTCAAGGGCGCGCGCCTCAACACCTGCTTCAATGCGCTCGACCGGCATGTCGAGCGCGGCCGCGCCGATCAAACTGCGCTGATCTATGACAGCCCGGTCACCGACACCATAAAACGGTTCACCTATCGGGAACTGCGCGACCAAGTGGCGAAGCTCGCCGGTGCGTTGCAGGCGCATGGCGTGCAAAAAGGCGACCGCGTCATCCTCTATATGCCGATGGTTCCGGAAGCCGTCATGGCCATGCTCGCCTGCGCGCGCATCGGCGCGATCCATTCGGTGGTGTTCGGCGGCTTCGCCGCGCCCGAGCTGGCGGCGCGGCTCGACGACGCCAAGCCCAGGATGGTGCTCTCGGCCTCTTGCGGCATCGAGGTCAACCGGATCATTCCCTACAAGCCGCTGCTGGACCAGGCGATCAGCCTTGCCAAATTCAAACCCGAAGCCTGTCTCGTCCTGCAGCGCCCGCAGCAGAGATGCGATCTCGTAAAGGGCCGCGATTTCGATTGGGCTGAGGAATGCGCCAAGGCCAAGCCCGCCCGATGCGTGCCGGTCGAAGCGACCGACCCGCTTTATATCCTCTACACCTCGGGCACTACCGGCGCGCCCAAGGGCATTGTGCGCGACAATGGCGGCCACGCCGTGGCGCTCGCCTGGTCGATGGCCAATGTCTACGGCTTGAAGCCGGGCGAGACCTGGTTCACCGCCTCCGACGTGGGCTGGGTGGTGGGTCACAGCTATATCTGCTACGCACCGCTGTTCTACGGCCTCACCACCATCTTGTTTGAGGGCAAACCGGTGGGCACGCCCGACGCCGGGACATTCTGGCGGGTGATAGCCCAGCACGGCGCGGTGGCCATGTTCACCGCGCCCACCGCCTTTCGCGCAATCAAACGCGATGACCCGGACGGCAAGCTCATCTGCCAATACGATCTGTCGAAGTTCCGGACATTGTTCCTCGCCGGCGAGCGCGCCGACCCGCCGACGGTGGACTGGGCGGAGAAGCAATTGAAAGTGCCGGTG
>DATNMV010000098.1:0-5658 GCA_035602175.1 Allostellaceae bacterium | reverse complement strand
CGGTTACGCGCGCAAATCCCGGGCCTGGCGGCCGGAAGAAAAGATTTTGTCGCGCCGGTGCGAGTGCCGGATTGCCATTCACAAGGATGGTGAGCGGCAGCGTCCCCCCGGTCAATTTGAGCGGCACCGGCGCCGGACCCGCCGTCCCCTCGGCGAGCTCGATGCGAGCGCCGTCGGGCGGAAAAAGAATATGCAAGCCCGCGCCGCCTTCGCCGAAGCGGCCGGACGCCGCGAAGTGTTTGAGCGGCGGCGGCAGTTTTGCACTCGTTGTCATCAAAATACCGGCGGGCGGCCGCGGCAATGCAGTTGGCGGGGTCGGAAGGCGCGCGAATGCATCAAATAGAATCGGCGCAGCGGCGTTGCGGCCGATCAGTCCCGGTACCGGCGCTCCGTCGGGCCTGCCCACCCATATGCCGATGGTATGGCTGCCGTCGAAGCCGATCGACCAGGCGTCACGGTACCCATAACTGGTGCCGGTCTTGAACGCGATCCGCCCAGGCGCGCCGTTGTCGGGAGGCGGGGTGCCGATAAGGATATTCGCCACGTACCAAGCGGCCACAGGCTCCATCAGCCGGCGCTCTTCGCCGGCGCTTGGCGAGGGCCCGGCAAACACGCGCTCCGTGATCGGCAGGGCGGCGCCGAGACGCGCAATGCCCGAATAGAGCATCACAAGATCCGAAAGCGTAATTCCCGCGCCGCCGAGACCGATCGCCAGCCCCGGCGTTTCGCCTTCGGGCAAAATCAACGCGGCGCCGGCATTGGCAAGACGCGCCGTCAAACGGCTCGCGCCAACACGATCGAGCACCGCCAATGCCGGGAGATTGAGCGAGAGTTGCAGCGCCGTACGCACCGTCACGGTGCCGCGAAAAGTAAAATCGAAATTTTGCGGCGCGTAGGCGCCGTAACGTGTCGGCCGGTCGTCGATCAAAGTCTCGGGATGAATGAATCCATCCTCAAAGCCAAGGCCATAGATGAACGGTTTGAGCGTCGAGCCGGGCGACCGGAGCGTGCGCGTGAGATCGACTTGTCCGGCGCGGCGGGTGTCGAAATAATCAGGGGACCCGATGCGCGCCACGACCGCACCGTCCTTGTTGTCGATCACAAGCATGGCGAGCGAAACGTCGGGGCCGAGCGCGAGTGCCAGTCCCCGCGCCCGCTCGCGTGCAAGTTCTTCCAGGCTTCGTTGCAGATCGGCATCTATGGTAAGCCGTACCTCACCATCCTGCCCGCTTTCAGCAATGGCCCGGTCGGCAGCGTGAGGCGCCAGCATCGGCATCGGCCGGCGGCCCGACGGCACAGCTTCGGCTTTGGCCGCCAAGATTTCGTCAGCCGGCGCGTGCGAGAGCGCCGCGAAGCGCTCGAGCACGCGGTCTCTCGCGGCGCGCGCCGCCGCCGCCGAGCGGTCAGGCCTTCGCGCTTCCGGCGATTGCGGCAACGCCACCAGCAGTGCCGCTTCGCCAAGCGTCAGCCGCCGCGGCTCTTTGCCGAAATAGGCAAGCGACCCAGCCCGGATCCCCTCGATATTGCCGCCATAGGGCGCGAGTTCGAGATAAAGCGAAACGATCTGATCCTTTGTGAGCCTCCGCTCAATTTCAACGGCCCGCACGATCTGATGAAGTTTCGCGGCCAAGGTGCGGCCATTGCGCGGTTCGAGAAGCCGCGCCACCTGCATGGTCAGCGTCGAACCGCCGGAGCGAATATGTCCGCTGCCAACGAGCTGGAAGGCGGCGCGGGCGAGCGCCAACGCGTCGACGCCGTGATGCTGGCGAAACCGCCTGTCCTCATAGGCGAACAGCAGCTCAAAAAAACGCGGATCGACATCGGCGATACGCGCCGGCAGCCGCCAGCGGCCGTCGTTTGTCGTATAAGCACGCAACAGCCGGCCGTTGCGATCGGCCACCCGCGGCGAAAATTTTAAATCCTTGCCGTCGGGCGCCGGACCGAGCGAAACAATCCAATACGCGGTAGCAGCACCGCCCGAGAGGGAAATCACAATGAGCACCGCGATCATGAGGCGTGTCGCTATGGACCGCCTCCGTCGTGAGCAAGCGTCGGCCGTCGCGGTCATTTCGCCGCCGTGACTTCCGTATTTTCCGTCGCGGTGCGGCCGAAGCGATCGGGACGGTACATGTCCTCGACGCTTGCTTGCGGGCGGACGTATTTCCCGGGTGCCACCGCGCGCACGACATAGGCGACGGTGAAGACCGGCGCGTCGTCCTTCTTGCGATCGAAGGCAGCGGTAAAGCGGTCGTCGCGGAATTCGGCATTGGCGGGCGCGACCGCGTCCGTGATCCACGACAGCGTGCCGGTATCGCCGGACGAGACGAGGTGCGGATTGTCGATCTCAAAACCCGCGGGCAAATAATCGGCGACGATGACGCGGCCGAATTGCGGCTGGCCTTCCGTCACCTTCAAGACGACAACGAGACGCGTGTTCTGCTTTACCTTTTTCGCATCGGCCGGATCGCCGTCGAGCGTGTAGGTTTGGCGCTCGATCTTGAAGCCTTTTTCCGCGGCCGGCTCCGGCGTCAGCGGCGCGCCGGTGACGGTGACCACGGCCCTGACATCGTCTTCGCCGTTGTTGCTTACGCGGAGCGGCTCCTTCAAATCGGCCGCGGCGACGGTGCGATAGAGCGGCCGTTGCACGGACGCGCCACCGACATCGAGCGATATTTTTCCCGCGTCCTTCGCCATGGCGCTTGCCGCCAGCAAGAGCCAAGCGTCTTCCTGCGTCGAGGTGGGATGCAGATCCGCCCGCAACGATTCAACCCGCTGCACCGCCGCCTGAACCATGGAATGAGGGGCGCCACTCTCGCTCGCGAGCGCCACCAATGCCGCGGCGTCGCGCAGCGCCGAACCGTAATCCTCGCGGCCGATGGGATCGGCCTGCACCGGCGGTGAAATTGCGGTCAGCGCCGCGTTGTAGACCCGCTCGGCGCGGGTGCGATCGCCGACCATGGCGAGTGCGGCGGCGATCTGCGCTTTGGCAATCGGCGTGGCCAGCGCGTCGAGCTTGGCATCGGCGATGTAGCGGAGGTCGCCAACCGGCGCGAGGCCGTTGCGCGCCAGCACATAGAGCGCATAGGCAAGATCGAAGCCGCCATTCTTTCCCGGATCGGTCGTATTGGCCGCCGCGTTACGCAGCCGGTTGAGAGCGAGTTTGAAGGCAGCATCGGGCACCGCGATCTTGCGTTCGCGCGCGCGCGTCAAAAAGTCGGTCACATAAGAGTCGAGCCAAATATCCTCGCCACCGACGCTCCATAAGCCGAAGGAGCCATTGCTGTCCTGCCGCGCCAGCAGACCCTCGACCGCCTCGCGAAGCCGCTGATCGGTCGTCGGGTCGAGCACGACATGCGCGTCCTCGGCGAGATCGCTCATGTAGAGAAGCGGCAATGCGCGGCTCGTGATCTGTTCCGAGCAGCGGTACGGGTAGCGCTCGAGCGCGGCCAAGAGCGCCGCCGCATCAAGCGCGGTCGACGCGCCGACCGACAGCGAAACCGCGCCGGTGCCGGGCACAAGATCGGCGAAAAGGTCGCTGGACACCGTGATACTTCCGCCCTTGGCGATGGGGCGCATGGTGCGCCGTGCCAAAATCTGCGCCGGCTGGCGCACGGTAAGGGTGTAACTTCGGTCCACCGCAAAGCCCGTCGGTCCGTTGACGGTGACATGGATTTCACCGCTGCCGGCGGCGTCAGCCGCGAGCGGCACGGTGACCGCGCCGCGTTGCTTGGTGCGCAACGTCAGCTTCTGGGTTGCGGTCGCCGAGAGCGCCCCCGCGCCGCTCACTTCGACGGCGTAATCGCCCGCTTGGCCCTCGACATTGTCGAGGTCGAGATGAAGGCTCGAGTGATCGCCGGGCAAGAGGAAGCGCGGTAGCGTTGCCGAAAGGACGACGGGGTCGCGCACCACGACATCGGCTGTAGCGTGGCCGACTTTGTCTTTGCTCCACGCCACCGCCATGACGCGAACGGTGCCTTCAAAATCGGGGATATCGAAAACGACTTCCGCGTTGCCGTCGGCGCCGACTGTCACCAGTCCGGAATAGAAAGCCACAGGCGGTCCGGCCGGCGGACTTCCCTGCAGCTGCGCGCCTTGATCGCCGCCGGAGCGGATCAGACCTCGGGCGCCTTGCATGCCGTCGATCAGTTGGCCGTAAAGGTCGCGGATTTCGGCGGAAAGCGCCCGCTGCCCGAGGTAATAATCTTCCGGCGACGGCGGCTTGTAGTTGGTCAGATTGAGAATGCCGACATCGACGGCGGCGACGACAACGCGCGCCTCCTCGCCGGAGGCGAGACCGGAAATCTTCACCGGCACGTGCAGGGCGGAGTCCGGGCGAAGAAGCGCCGGCGGCTTCAAGTCAACGGTCAACGTCTTCGCCGCCCGGCCAATGGCGAACCATTGCACGCCGATGGCGCGGCCAGGTATGCGTGCTGCCGGCGCATCGAGCGGCCGGCGCAAGGTCGCGACGATATAGGCGCCGGCGCCCCAATCCGGCCCCACGGTCAACTTCACCTGCGCCTGCCCGGCTTGTACGTCGGTCGACTGGTTGGCCAGGAGACGATCGCCGACGACGTCGACCGCGAGACGGCCGGCGCTACGCGCCGTCACTGCAATGGTCATGACGTCGCCGGGCTGGTACTCGGGCTTGTCGAGAGCGAGTTCGAGCATGTCAGGCGTGTCGGCGCTGGCGTCGACATAGAAGCCGGCATCGAAAGTCACCGAGGTTACCGGACCGTTGGGATCGCCGGTCGAAACTTCGAGCCGGTAACGGCCGAAATTGACCGGCGCCGAGATCCGTGCCGGCTTGTCGGGCGTCGTATCCACGCTGCCGTCGGCGACGCGCTTGGTGATCTTGACCGGCTCATAGTGCCAGTTGCCGTCGCGCTTATAGAATTGATAGTGCGTATCGATACGCAACAATTCAAACCGCAAACCGCGCTGCGCCACCACGGCGCCGCTGGGTGCGACTGCGACGACATCGAAGGCGGCGTTGCCGCCGTCGGCAAGCGAGCGGCCGGAGAACAGCGGTTTCACCCCGATCATGTTGGCGGACGGCGTCACCGGCAGCGTGATGCTGTGCTCGACGGCGCGGCCGCCCGGTTCAGCCATACGCACAGTAACCTGCGCTTCCAGCGGATGCGTGCTCGACGGCATTTTTTCGAGATTGACGGGGAAACTTGCTTTGCCCTGTGCATCGGTCGCCGGCAGGTCTGCGAGCGGTTGCTGCACGGGTTGGAGCTGTTCGTCGGCCAGGCCGAACTGGTAACCGGCAAAGCCGCTCCGCTCTTTCGCCGCCGCGATGGTGACGTCGCCTTCCAGGTCAAGCTCGGCGGCGGGGGCGCCGTAGAGGAAGCGTCCCGACACCTCGGCTTTGGCGGGGCTTTGCGGCGAGATATGTCCGGCGGCCGAGGTCAAGTCGAACTCGATCCGGTCCGGGACATAATCTTCGACCAGGAAACTCGTTTCGCCGATCGCCGGACGCTTGGGATCGGTAAAGGCATGCGCATGCCACGTCCCGGTTGCCGCCGAGCCGGGCAGCGTCAGCGTAAGGCCGTGACCGCCCAGGCCTTGGTCGGCGATCAAAGCGCGGCGGAATTCGACGCCGTCGGGCCGTTCAATAACAACGGTCAGCGGCACACCAATTGCCGCATTTGTCTG
>DATNMV010000097.1:0-2022 GCA_035602175.1 Allostellaceae bacterium | reverse complement strand
TAAGTTGAGCGGCGGCGGCGGCGCCTCGCTCAAGACCCTGGAGGCGGCGCAGGCCGAACAGGCGAAGGCGCACGCGGAATCGGAATCCGCGACCCTGCGCTATGGGTTGCATTGGGGGCCGGTTGCCGCGCTGCCCGCGCCCGAACGCCAGACATTACTCGAGGCCGCGATGAGCGGTCATGCCTTGTTGGTGCGCGCCGATGTGCCGGGCCGGCACATCCTCGGTACGTTGCCGCTCGGCGCTTTGTTGAGCGTCGACGGGATCGAGGTGCCGGGACGCGTGCTCGGACCGTTGCGGCAATCGAGCGAGGTGCAAAGCGCCGCTCTGCTGATCCTGGTGCGCAATGCGCCCGCCGGGCTTGGACCGGGTGCCCGCGTTCCCATCACTTTGTCGGCGGCGCCGCGCGTAGGTTCGTTGCTGCCGCACGGCGCGGTTTTCTACGACGAGAACGGCGCCTTTGTCTACAAGCGCGTGAATGCGCAGTCGGGCGACCACAAGACCCGGTATTCGCCGGTGAAGGTCACGCTGCTGCTGGCCTATGGCGACGGATGGTTGGTCGATGGCGTCGACAATGATGACGAGATCGTCGTGCAGGGGGCGGGAACCTTGTGGTCGCTGCAGGGGTTGGGCGCCATCGCAGTCGACGATGACCAGGACTGAAGAATGCTCGACGCCATCGTTCGCGCCTCGCTGGGCAGCCCGCGGATCATCACAGCGCTGGCCTGCCTGATCGCGGTCCTCGGCGCCGCCGCGCTGGTCGACGCCCGCTTCGACGTGTTTCCGGATTTCGCTCCGCCGCACGTGCTTCTGCAAACCGAAGCGCCCGGACTGGATGCCACTCAGGTCGAAGCGCTGGTGACGCGTCCCTTGGAAGGGGTGCTGGCCGGCACCGAGAATGTCAAGACGGTGCGTTCGGCATCGAGCCAGGGTCTGTCGGCGATCCAGGTGGTGTTCGACCGGGGCGGCGACCCGTACCGCCAGCGGCAAGTGGTGACGGAGCGTCTGGCCGAGTTCGCCGGCCTGCTTCCGGAGGGTGTCGGCGCGCCATTGCTGTCGCCCTTGAGTTCCTCGATGGAATACCTGGTGCATTTTGGCTATACCAGCGACAAGTTGTCGCCGCTGGAGCTGCGCGACCTGGTGCAGTGGACGGTCAAGCCGCAGATCCTCGCGGTTCCCGGCGTCGCCCAGGCTCAGATCTTCGGCGGCGAAGTGCGCGAGCGTCAGATCGAGGTCGACCCGGTCAAGTTGGCGGCGGCCAATTTAAGCATCGATGATGTGTTGGCCACCGCCAAGCGCGCAACCGCGTTGATCGGCGGCGGCTTTCTGGAGACCCCGAATCAGCGCATCGTGATCCAGGCGCAGGCACCCGGCGCCACGCCGGATGCACTGGCGGGCGCCGTCATCGGATCTCGCGACGGCATACCGGTGCGTCTCGGGGATGTTGCAATCGTGCGCGACGGCGCCGAACCGCGCTTCGGCGACGCGCTGATCGAAGGCAAACCCGGCATCCTGATCGAGACCTCCACCCAGTTCGGCGCGAACACGCTCGAGGTCACGCGCGCCCTGGAACAGCGGTTGGATTCGCTGGCGCCGATGCTGGCCAAGCAAGGTGTCGACTACCATCCCGCGCTGCTGCGGCCCGCGAGCTTCATCGAAAGCGCCATCGAGAAACTGCGCAATTCTCTGTTGATCGGCGCGGTGCTGGTGGTCACGCTGTTGCTGGTGACGCTGCGGGATTGGCGCGGTGCGCTGGTGTCCTTCAGCGCGATCCCGCTGACCTTGCTGACCACGGTCTGGATTCTCGAAGCCTGGGGCTTGAGCCTCAACACGATGACGCTGGGCGGCCTGGTCGTCGCGCTCGGCGTGGTCGTCGACGACGCGGTGATCGACGTGGAGAACATCTTGCGCCGCCGCCGCGACGCGCCCCTGGATGCGGACATACGCGAGTTGTTTTTGGGAGCCTCCCTGGAAGTGCGCAGGCCGGTGTTCTACGCGACCGCCGCCGTGGCGGTGGCATTTCT
>DATNMV010000096.1:0-12356 GCA_035602175.1 Allostellaceae bacterium | reverse complement strand
ATCCGCTGCCCGCGCTCTCCTATCTCGCCGGCCGCGGCCACATCCTGGCCTTGTCGACGGCGGTGGCCAAGGACCAGCCGCTGGTGTTCCGCACCTGGAAGCCGGGCGATCCGCTGGCACCCGACGCCATCGGCAATTCCGCGCCCTTGCCCGCTTCGCCCGCCGTCGTTCCCGCCGTGCTGTTTCTGCCCATGACCGCCTATGACGGGCAGGGGCACCGGCTTGGCAGCGGATTCAATCTCTATGGACCCACCATCGCAGGGTTGCGCGCGCAGGGGGCGGCGTTGCAGGTCATCGGCCTGGGCTTCACCATCCAGGAGGAACGCACCGTACCGTTCGAGCCCGGCGACGTCCTGCTCGACGGCGTCGTCACCGAGCGCGGCGTGGTATGGTTCCGCGACAACAAACCCTGAGGAACGGGCGATGCGGTTTCTGTTGCTGGGCGACGTGGTGGGCAAGACGGGACGCGATGCGGTGGTGCGCGAATTGCCGCGCCTGCGGCGCGAGCTGGCGCTCGATTTCGTCGCCGTCAACGGCGAGAACGCGGCGCATGGCTTCGGCATCACGCCGCAAATCTGCGCCGAGCTCTACGCCGCCGGCACCGACGTCATCACCACCGGCAATCACGTCTGGGACCGCAAGGAGATCGTTCCCTATATCGGCGGCGATCCACGCCTGCTGCGGCCGCTGAATTTTCCGGCCGGCACGCCGGGCAAGGGCGCGAGCGTGTTTGCGCTCAAGGACGGCCGCAAGATGGTGGTGGCGAACGCCATGGCGCGGCTCTTCATGGACGCGCTGGACGATCCTTTCGCGGCGGTCGACGCGTTCCTGGCCGAGCAACCCTTGGGCAAGGGAACATCCATCCTGCTGGATTTTCACGGCGAGGCCAGCTCGGAGAAGACGGCGATGGGCTATTACTGCGACGGTCGCGTCTCCGCCGTGCTCGGCACCCACTGCCACGTGCCTTGCGCCGATCACCGCCTTCTGCCCAAGGGCACGGCCTATGCGACCGATATCGGCATGTGCGGCGATTATGATTCGGTCATCGGCATGCAGGCGGACAGCGCGGTCGCCCGTTTCGTCAAGAAGATGCCGGGCGAGCGGCTGCTGCCGGCCGAAGGCGAGGCGACGTTGTGCGGCATGCTGGTCGAGACCGACGACACGACCGGCCTGGCGCGGCGAATCGCGCCGTTGCGGCTCGGCGGCCGGCTCGATCCGGCTTGGCCGGAAGCGGCGAGGCTCGGAGTCGAGGCGCTGGCCGCGCCGTAATGCTGCCATATTGGCCGGGTTATCCTGACCGGGGGTAAGACCGAGAGCGGATAGGGGCGATGGCCGCGGATTCAGCCGATATGGTAGGGTCTCGGGCCGCAAACACATGGCTTAGCAAACGACCATGGCTGGACATTCCCAATTCAAGAACATCATGCATCGCAAGGGCGCGCAGGACAAAAAGCGCGCCAAGGTTTTCACCAAGATCATTCGCGAACTCACCACTGCCGCCCGCGCCGGTCTGGCCGATCCGGCGGCCAATCCGCGCCTGCGCGCCGCGGTCATGATGGCCAAGGAGGCCAACATGCCGCGCGACACCATCGAGCGCGCGATCAAGCGCGGCGCCGGCGGCGCCGACACCGAGAATTACGACGAGGTGCGCTACGAAGGCTATGGGCCCGGCGGGGTCGCGGTCATCGTCGAGGCGCTGACCGACAACCGCAACCGCACCGCCAGCGAGATCCGCGCCGCCTTCGCCAAGGCCGGCGGCAATCTCGGCGAAAGCAACAGCGTCAGCTTCCTGTTCGACCGGGTCGGCCAGATCGTTTATCCGGCCTCGACGGTCAAGGCCGACGCGCTGTTCGAGGCCGCGGTCGAGGCCGGCGCCGAGGACATCGAGAGCGCGGGCGGGGAACAGGTCGTGAGCTGCGCGCCCGAATCGCTGAACGCGGTGCGCGACGCGCTCGAGGCGCGTTTCGGCGCGCCGAAATCCGCCGAGCTGATATGGAAGCCCAAGGCGCTGTCGCCGATCGGCAATGACGACGCCGAATCCCTGTTCAAACTACTGGAGACCCTGGAGGATAGCGACGACGTGCAGAACATATTCGCCAATTTCGAAGTGTCCGACGACGTGCTGGCGCGGTTGAGCGCTTGAGCCCGTCCGTGCGCCTCATTCGGGAACCGCCATGCGCCTTCTAGGTCTCGATCCCGGCTTGCGCCGCACCGGCTGGGGCGTCATCGACGCCGAGGGCAACCGGTTGCGCTATGTCGCCTGCGGCTTGATCGCGGTGCCGGAGAAGGGCTCGCTCGCCGGACGGCTGGCCGCCTTGTTCCGCGCCTTGAACGAGACGCTCGACCGCTTCGCGCCCGATCAGGCGGCGGTGGAGGAAAGCTTCGCCAACCAGAACCCGGCCTCGACGCTGAAGCTGGGCCTGGCGCGCGGCGTGGTGTTGCTGGCGCCGGCCGAACGCGGCATTCCGGTGTTCGAATACGCCGCCAACCTGATCAAGAAATCGGTCACCGGCGCCGGCCACGCGGAAAAGCGCCAGGTCGAGGCCATGGTGCGCAAGCTTCTGCCGGGCGCCGACGCGGAATCGGCCGACGCCGCCGACGCGCTCGCGACCGCCATCTGCCACGCCCACCATGACGCCACGCGCCGCCGCCTGGGCGCGGCGCAAGCGGCGGGCGATCTCGCGCGATGATCGCCCTCTTGGCCGGCATCGTCGATCAATCGGGCGCCGACAGCCTGGTGTTGGACGTCAACGGCGTCGGCTATCTCGTGTTCTGCTCCAAGCGCACCCTTTCGCGCACCCCCGGTCATGGCGAGCCGCTCAAGCTTTTGATCGAGACTCATGTGCGCGAGGACCACATCCATCTCTACGGCTTCGTCGAGGAAGCCGAGCGCTCCTGGTTCCGGCTGTTGCTGACGGTACAGGGCGTGGGCGCGCGCACCGCGCTGGCGATCCTCGGCACGCTTTCGCCCGATCAGCTCGCCAACGCCATCCTGGCGCAGGACAAATCGCAGGTCACCCGCGCCGACGGCGTCGGCCCCAAACTGGCCGCCCGCATCCTGGTCGAGTTGAAGGACAAGGTTGCCGGGCTGGCGCCGGTTCCGGTGCTGGCCGAGGTGCCCGACGGCGCGACATCCGACGCGGTCTCGGCGCTGGTCAATCTGGGTTATCAGCGCGGTGACGCCTATGGCGTGATCGCCGAGATAGCGCGCAAGCTCGGTCCCGAGGCGCGGCTCGACTCGCTCATCAAGGCGGGATTGAAGGAGCTCGGGCGATGAACGCGCCGCGCATCCTGTCCGCCGATCGCCGTCCCGAGGACGCCGAGGCCTCGCTGCGCCCCGCCACCCTGCGCGAATTCGTCGGCCAGCAGGCGTTGCGCGACAATCTCGCGGTCTTCGTCAAGGCAGCGCGGGCGCGCAACGAGGCGCTCGACCACGTGTTGCTGTCGGGGCCGCCCGGCCTGGGCAAGACCACGCTCGCCCAGATCATCGCGCGCGAGATGGGCGCGGGCTTCCGCGCCACCTCGGGCCCGGTGATCCAGCGCGCCGGCGATCTGGCGGCGATCCTGACCAATCTCGAGGCGCGCGATGTCTTGTTCATCGACGAGATTCACCGTCTCGCCCCGGCGGTCGAGGAGATCCTCTATCCGGCGATGGAGGATTTCGAACTCGACCTGATGATCGGCGAAGGACCGGCGGCGCGCTCGGTCCGCATCGATTTACCGGCTTTCACGCTCATCGGCGCGACCACGCGCGCGGGATTGATCACAAGGCCGCTGCGCGAGCGCTTCGGCATTCCGTTGCGGCTCCAGTTCTACGAAACCTCGGAGCTCAAGGAGATCGTGGCGCGCGGCGCCCGCGTCCTCGGCATGGAACTCGACGGCGAGGGGGCGGGCGAGATCGCGCGGCGTTCGCGCGGCACGCCGCGGGTGGCTTCGCGGCTGTTGCGCCGGGTGCGCGATTTCGCCGCGGTGGCGGGCGCGAAGCGGGTCGACGCGCGCGCCGCCGACGAGGCCTTGAAGCGCCTGGAGGTTGACGGCCAGGGTCTCGACGCCATGGACCGCCGCTATCTCCTGTGCATCGCCAAGCATTACGGCGGCGGTCCGGTCGGCGCCGAAACCGTCGCCGCCGCCCTGGGCGAGGAGCGCGACGTGATCGAGGACGTGATCGAGCCCTATCTGGTCCAGCAAGGCCTGGTCCAGCGCACGCCGCGCGGCCGGATGCTGAGCGATGCCGGATTCCTCTATCTCGGCCTCGCCGTGGCGCGGCCCAAGGGCGCGCAGTTCGACCTGCTCGCCGCCAAGGGCAAGGACGAGGCGGAGGAGCCGGCATGACTCTGCCGCGCGCAGGCCGCATCGAGGACGGCGTCCATCTCTATCCGGTCCATGTCTATTACGAGGATACCGATGCCGGCGGCGTCGTCTATTACGCCAATTACCTCAAATTCGCCGAGCGCGGCCGCAGCGAGGCGATCCGCGCGCTGGGTGTGCCGCATGACCGGCTGCGCGAGGAATCGGGCGTGGTCCTGGCGGTGCACAAGCTCGCCGCCGAATATCTCTCGCCGGCGCGGCTCGACGACGATCTGGTCGTGCACACGCGCGTGACGTCGGTTACGGGCGCGTCTGTCCATCTCGATCAGGAAGTCCGGCGTGGCCCGGATCGCCTCTTCACCATGACCTGCACCGTCGTCTGCGTCGGGCGCAACGGGCGGCCGACCCGCCTGCCGCCCGCCTTCGCTGCCATCGCCGACGCCTTACGCCCGCCAGCAACCCGCATCGCAACAACTCCCAAGATGGTCAAAACTCATGCAAGGTAATGCCGCCGACAACGCCGTAAACGCCATCGCCAGTCCGTCGACGCCGGTCGACGCCATGGCGCTGGGCGGGTCCGTGCCCCACGATCTGTCGATCGTCTCGCTGTTTCTGCAGGCGGACACGATCGTCAAGTTCGTGCTCCTGCTCCTGGTGCTCGCCTCGTTCTGGTCCTGGGCGGTGATCTTCGACAAGTTCAGCAAGCTTCGCCGCCTCCACCGCGACGCCGAGCGTTTCGAGGAAAGCTTCTGGTCGGGCGGCTCGCTCGACCAACTCTACGATCACGTCGGCGAGCGGCCGGCCGATCCGATGTCGGCGGTGTTCGCCGCGGCGATGCGCGAATGGCGGCGCAGCGTCGCCAAGGGCCTGATCGAAAGCACCAGCATGCGCGCCAACTTGAAGGATCGGGTCGAACGCGTGATGCAGATCACCCTCGGGCGCGAGATGGACCGGCTCGAGCGTTTCATGTCGTTCCTCGCCACCGTCGGTTCGACCGCGCCCTTCGTCGGCCTGTTCGGAACGGTGTGGGGCATCATGGCGAGCTTCCAGTCGATCGCCGCGGTCAAAAACACCAGCCTCGCCGTGGTGGCGCCGGGCATCGCCGAAGCCCTGTTCGCCACCGCCTTGGGCCTGGTGGCGGCGATCCCGGCGGTGGTCGCCTACAACAAGTTTTCGACCGATTTCGGCCGTTATGCCGGGCGGCTCAGCGCCTTCGCCACCGAGTTCAGCGCCATACTTTCGCGACAATTGGATGAGAAATCCTAGGACCTGAACCATGGCCATCATGCTGCCCAATTCCCGCGGCGACGGCTTCATCGGCCGGCCGGTCCAGCGTCGCCTCATGAGCGAGATCAACGTCACGCCCATGGTCGACGTGATGCTGGTTTTGCTCGTCATCTTCATGGTGACGGCGCCGCTGCTGACCGTCGGCGTGCCGGTCGACCTGCCGCAGACCAATGCGCCCGCCATCAACGAGCCCAAGGAGCCGCTGGTCATCTCGATCAACGCCAAGGGCGATGTCTATCTGCAGAACTCCGTGATCGATCCCAAGGATCTGGGCGCGCGTTTGACCGCCATCACCAACAACAACCCCAACGCCGCCATCTACGTTCGCGGCGACCGCGCCATCGATTACGGACGCGTGCTCGAGATCATGGGCATCGTCAGCGCAGCCGGCTTCACCAAGGTGTCGCTGATCGCCGAACTGCCGAAAAACGACAAGGCGACAACGCGTTGACGCCATGCCGGAACGGCGCGACTTCATTTACTCGGCGACGTTGCACCTGTTGGTGGTGCTGGGCTTTCTCATCAGCCTGCCCTCGTTGTTCCACCGTCCCATCGACGAGCAGCCGCCGATCGTCGTCCAATTGGTGAATCTCGGACCGAAGACGATGGCGACGCAAGCCAGCTTGACGCCGCCGGTGCCGGACAAGCCGGTCGACGTGCCGACGCCGGCGCAGAAGCAGCCGACGCCGCCGACTCCGCCTGAGGTCAAGGTCGCGCCGCCGCCACCCCCGCCGCCGCCCGTGCCCAAGCCGGCCGAGGTGAAGCTGCCCGAGCCCCCGCCCGTGCCGGCCAAGCCCGATGCAACGCCGCAACCGCCCGAACCGCTGCCGAAACAGAAGCAGCAGGAAATCGCCTTCGACGCGCTGTTGAAGAACCTCGCCGCCAAGAAGCTGCCGCAACAGACCGCCCAGCAGGCCAACGCCAAGCCACAGCAGTCGTCGCAACCGATCGCGCCGCTCGGCTCGCAGCTATCGGTGAGCGAGCTCGACTTGGTGCGGCAGCAGATCGAGCAGTGCTGGAACGTGCCCGCCGGCGCGCGCGACGCGCAGGATCTGACTCCCGAATTCCGCGTCACGATGAATCCCGACGGCACGGTGCGCACGGCGCAACAGCTCAACCCCGAACGCAACAGCGATCCCTTCTTCCAGGCCGCCGCCGACAGCGCGCGCCGCGCCCTGTTTAATCCGAGCTGCCAACCCCTGAAGCTGCCGCTCGACAAGTACAATCAATGGCAGACCTTCACCATCACCTTCGATCCCAAGGACATTTCATGATTCGACGAGCGGTCTTCTCCAACGGCCTGTGCGCCCTTCTGCTGCTTGCCGCGCTGCTGGCCGTGCCCGGGCATGCCCGCGCCGAGCTGCATATCGACATCACGCGCGGCAAGGTCGAACCGATGCCGATCGCCGTCCCGGTCTTCAGCTCGCAGAACAGCCAGACCGCCCAGAACGCGGCCGACATCACCCAGGTGGTGTCGGCCGATCTCGAACGCTCGGGCCTGTTCAAGCCGGTCGATCCGAACGCCTATATCGACCGCGATCCTCCGTCCCATATCCCGCCGCATTACGGCGATTGGCGCACCATCAACGTGCAGGCGCTCATCACCGGCTCCGTGTCGACCGATCCCGACGGCAAACTGCAAATCGAATTCCGCCTGTGGGACGTCTACGCTGAGCAGCAGTTGACGGGTCTACGTTACACCTCGACGCAGGCAAATTGGCGGCGCATCGCCCACATCATCGCCGACGCCGTCTACAAGCGCATCACCGGCGAGGACGGTTATTTCGACACGCGCATTGTCTACATCGCCGAAAGCGGTCCGCTCGACCACCGCGTCAAGCGGCTCGCGATCATGGATCAGGACGGCGCCAATCACCGTTATCTGACCGACGGGCGCGCGCTGGTGCTGACGCCACGCTTCTCGCCCTCGACCCAGGAGATCACCTATTTCTCCTATGCGCGCGGCACGCCGCGCGTCTATCTCTTCAACATCGACACCGGCCAGCAGGAAATGCTGGGCGATTTTCCGGGCATGACATTCGCGCCGCGCTTCTCGCCCGACGGCAACAAGGTGGTCATGAGCATCGCCGTCGGCGCCGCGAGCGAGATCTACACCCTCGATCTGCGCACGCGCGCCGCGACGCAATTGACCGAAACGCAGGCGATCGATACCTCGCCGTGCTATTCGCCCGACGGTAACCAGATCGTCTTCAACTCCGACCGTGGCGGCTCGCAGCAGATCTACGTCATGAACGCCGACGGCAGCAACATCAAGCGCATCAGCTTCGGCACCGGGCGCTACGGCACGCCGGTGTGGTCGCCGCGCGGCGATCTGATCGCATTCACCAAGATCGACAACGGACAATTCTACATCGGCGTGATGCATCCCGACGGTTCGGGCGAACGCTTGTTGAGCAACGGCTTCCTGGTCGAGGGTCCGACCTGGGCGCCCAACGGCCGCGTGCTGATGTATTTCCGCCAGACGGCGGCCGCGGATCGAACCGGCCGCGGCGCCACCAGCAAGCTCTATTCCATCGATCTCACAGGCTATAACGAGCGCGAAATCGTCACGCCGGGCGATGCCTCGGACCCGGCTTGGTCCCCCTTGATTCCGTAATTAACCGGAGGCTATAGTCCCGGCCAGTTCGCTGCCCCATCGCCAGTATTAACATCGATTCAGGCTATGGTTCAGTGATTCCGTGGGCACAGCCATCTAATCAGTCGCAACGATCCAAGCCCGGATTTTCAATCAGAGGGAGTGCAAAATGAATTTGAGGTCATTGACGATGGTTGCGGCGATGCTGTTCCTGGCCGCCTGCGCCAGCGGCCAAAACTCGTCCACCAACACCAGCACGAGCGGCAACGCCACGCCGGGGTCGCGCGAAGACTTCGTCCAGAACGTCGGCGATCGCGTCTTCTTCGACTTCGACAAGTCGGACATCAAGCCGGAAGGCCAACAGACGCTGCAGCGCCAAGCCACTTGGCTCAAGAAATATGCCAGCGTGAAGGTCACCGTCGAAGGTCATTGCGACGACCGCGGCACGCGCGAGTACAACCTCGCGCTCGGCAATCGCCGCGCCAACGCCGTGAAGCGTGCGCTCGTGGCGCTCGGCATCGATGCCGGCCGCATCACCACCATCAGCTACGGCAAGGAGCGTCCGGCGGTGGTCGGCGATAACGAACAAGCCTGGGCGCAAAACCGGCGCGGCGTGACGGTCATCAACTAACGGGCCTTTCGGGGTCCGCAAGGCCGCATCCGCACGGGTCGCGGGTCGGGTTGAACGAATGGGCGGCGCCTGTCTTACCGCCGGCGGCTATCATGGCCCCGGCGGCGGGACAGGCGCCCTTATTTTGCCCTATTGCCGCGATAAGTGACGCAGGTGCGAATGGGGGGTGAAGGACAATCAATGCGACGCTCGGCCACCGCCTTGGCTCTCGCGGGGATCTTGCTGGCAATGCCCGCGGCGCGGGCCCAGGACAGCAGAAGCGGCGGCAATGCCGCGTCGGGCAGCGGGGCGCTCGGCACCGATGTCCGACTCGATCAGCTCGAGGACCAGATGCGGCAGCTCAATGGTGCGATCGAGCAGCTGCAAAACACCATCAACCAACTCAACGGCCGGCTCGACAAGCAGTCGAGCGACACCGATATGCGCCTGAACGCGCTCGAGCATCCGGGATCGTCGCCGTCTTCCGCGCCCGTGCTCACGCCGCCCCCCGGCGTGGCGCCGAAGGGCGGTTCCAATGCCGCTCCGCCATCGGCCCCGTCATCCTCCGCGGCCTCGGCCGGTTCGATGGGCACCGGCAGCGGCATCCTCGGCACGCTGTCGACGAGCGATGCGCCGGGCGCGGCCAATGCGGCGACCACGACGGCGACGGCTGCCGCCAATCCCTCCGCTTCCGTCCCGGCCACGCCGCAGGATCAATACAACTACGCCTTCGGCCTGCTGCAGCGCGCCGATTATCCCAACGCGGAACAGGCGTTGCGCGCCTTCGTGACAAAATTCCCCAAGGATCCGCTCGCCGGCAACGCGCAATACTGGCTGGGCGAGACCTATTATGTGCGCAAGGATTGGAACAACGCCGCCATCGCCTTCGCCGAGGGCTATCAGAAATATCCCAAGAACGGCAAGGCGATGGACGATCTCCTGAAGCTCGGCATGTCGCTCGCCAATCTCGGCCAGAAGCCGAATGCCTGCGCCGCCTTTGCGCGGCTCGACCGCGACTTCCCGTCCGCGCCCGCCTCGGTCAAGGAGCGGGCGACGGCCGAAAAGCAGAAGGCGGGCTGCTAGCCCCATGGACGACGGCACGGGGGCGCGCGCCGTAAAGCCTCTCGACGCGGTCGAATTCTCCGCGCTGATGGCGCCCTTCGCGCCTTTCGAAACCCATCCGCGCCTCGCCGCCGCCTGCTCGGGCGGCGCCGACAGCATGGCGCTGACCTTGCTGGCCGACCGCTGGGCGCGCGGCCAGGGCGGCGCCGTCACCGCGCTCATCGTCGATCACGCGCTGCGTCCCGATTCCGCGCGCGAAGCGGCGCAGACCGGACGTTGGCTGGAAGCGCGCGGCATCGCGCACCGCATCCTGAAACGCGCAGGTCCCGCGCCCACCGGCGACGTCGAGGCTTTCGCGCGCGCGGCGCGCTACCGGCTGTTCGAGGAATGGTGCGCGGCCAACGGCGTGCTCCATCTGCTCGCGGCGCATCACCGCGACGACCAGGCCGAAACCTTTCTGCTGCGCCTGGCGCGCGGCAGCGGCCTCGCCGGCCTCGCCGGCATGGCGCCCGAAAGCGCGCGGCGGAATTTCCGCCTGCTGCGCCCGTTGCTCGCGGTGCCGCAGGAGAGGCTCAAGGCGACGCTGGCCGAATTCTCCCAGGAATTCGTCGAGGATCCGATGAACCGCGATCCGGCCTATGCGCGCGCGCGGGTTCGTGCCGCGCGCGACACGCTGGCGGCGGAAGGGCTGACACCCGAACGCCTCGCCGCCACGGCCGCGCATCTCGCCCGCGCCAGCGCCGCGCTCGATACCCTGGTGGCGGATTGCCTTGCTCGGGCGGTGGCGCTCGATCCGCGCGGCTTCGCCCGGCTCGATGGCGCGGCGTTGCGGGCGGCGCCGGAAGAGGCGGGTTTGCGCGCGCTGGCCGCGCTCATCGCCTGCATCGGCGGCGGCGAGTTTCCGCCCCGGCTCGAGCGGCTCGAACGGCTTTACCGCGAATTGCCGGACGGTCTCGCGGGCGGCCGCACCCTGGGCGGCTGTTCCCTGGTGCCGGACGCCAAGCGTGAGGCGGGCGGCCTCATCCTGGTTTGCCGCGAGGTCGCCGCCATGGCGCCGCATGAAGACGCCCCGCCGGGACAGCGCCTCTTCTGGGACGGGCGCTTTCTCCTGACCATGCCGGGGGATGCGCCGGCAGGAATGAGGCTGGGCGGGCTCGGCGCCGAAGGGGCGGCCACCCTGGCCGCCGCGGACTGCGATGCCGGCCTGCCGGCGCTGCTGCGCGCGGGGTTTCCGGCGCTGTTCGACCGCCAGGGGCTGGCGGCGGCGCCGCTGCTGTCCTGGCGACGGCCGGACATTACCGCCGCCGCTTTGATGTGCCCCGAAATTGTCGCTTTCCGCCCGTTAAATGCGTTGTCACGATTGGGGTTAACAGTTGTTTAAACACGAAGACTTCTTATGTAGTAATGTGGAACGGCATGGCGGAAGGGGCTGCGGCGTCTCTCGCAACCCTGGGGAATAGGAAAATCCGGCTCGGCATGGAAAGGCCAGCACCGTGAATAATTTCGGCAAGAACCTCGCCCTTTGGATCATCATCGGCCTGCTGCTGGTCGCGCTGTTCAACCTGTTCCAGAGCTCGACCACGCGCGCCCCGCAAAACAGCCTGGCCTATTCCGAATTCATCGCCGACGTCGGCAAGGGCCAGGTCCGCGAAGTCACCATCCAGGGCGGCGGCCAGGGCGGCACCGTCAACGGCAAGTTCAGCGACGGCCGCGCCTTCTCGACCTATGTTCCGAACGATCCGAGTCTGGTCGGCCGCCTGCTCGACAAGGGCGTGATCATCCACGCCGCGCCGAACGACGACAGCATGCCCTCGCTGTTCGGCATTTTGATTTCCTGGTTCCCGATGCTGCTGCTGATCGGCGTATGGATCTTCTTCATGCGCCAGATGCAGGGCGGCGGCGGCCGCGCCATGGGCTTCGGCAAGAGCCGCGCGCGCCTGCTCACCGAAAAGGTGGGCCGCATCACCTTCGACGACGTCGCCGGCATCGACGAGGCCAAGAACGAGCTCGAGGAGATCGTCGAGTACCTCAAGGACCCGCAGAAATTCCAGCGCCTCGGCGGCAAGATTCCGAAGGGCGTGCTGCTGGTCGGTCCGCCCGGCACCGGCAAGACGCTGTTGGCGCGCGCCATCGCCGGCGAGGCCAACGTGCCGTTCTTCACCATTTCCGGCTCCGACTTCGTCGAGATGTTCGTCGGTGTCGGCGCGTCCCGTGTGCGCGACATGTTCGAGCAGGGCAAGAAGAACGCGCCCTGCATCATCTTCATCGACGAAATCGACGCGGTCGGCCGCCATCGCGGCGCCGGCCTGGGCGGCGGCAACGACGAACGCGAACAGACGCTCAACGCCCTGCTGGTCGAGATGGACGGCTTCGAGTCGAACGAAGGCGTCATCCTCGTCGCGGCGACCAACCG
Source organism: Allostellaceae bacterium (assembly GCA_035602175.1). GTDB lineage: Bacteria > Pseudomonadota > Alphaproteobacteria > ATCC43930 > CGMCC-115725 > REEB95. Next base: position 80 of record DATNMV010000096.1, on the reverse strand, counting down.
GCCCGACGTGCTCGACCCGGCGCTGCTGCGCCCGGGCCGTTTCGATCGCCGGATCGTCGTCAACCGTCCCGACGTGAAGG
>DATNMV010000095.1:0-6251 GCA_035602175.1 Allostellaceae bacterium | reverse complement strand
CGGCGCCGATCAGCATTACGCGCGCCGTGGCGCCCGCCTGCCGCAAGTAAAGCTGTGACGATCCGATCGAGCGACTCGCGCCCGTCGACATGTCGCCGTAAACCCGATGGCGGCGAAAGTTCTCGCCGGCGGAAACGAATTCGGTCCGGACTTTCGCCCAGTCGCATTCGAGCTCTTCCGCCACCAGCATGGCGAGACCGGTCGTGGCGCCTTGGCCCATCTCGGCATGGGCGACGCGGATGACCACCGAATTGTCCGGTTGAATGGTCAGCCAGGCGGTGATTTCGGGCGCATCGGCGGCCGCCGGGGCCGATCTAAAGGGAATCGCCAACGCAAGCGTGAGGGCGCCACCCGCGGCACTTACGCCGGCCAGAAAAGCGCGGCGGCTTAGCGGACTGCCCGACGTCATTTGTCTTGCTCTTTAAGGGCCTTGGCTCAAGCCGCGAGAATCGGCGTAACTCGGGCGCGACTCGCCGACCATATTGGCTACCCCCTTCCGGTATCCTAACAAACATGCCGCGTCAGGCAACGACGGAATTGCGGCAGCCTGTGCTCAAGAATTGCTCGCGGCTTCCTGCACGCGCAAACGGCGCGTGAATGCCCAAACCAGGAAAGTAAGCCACCCCGCGGCAAAGACGGCACCGGCTACCGGCCACGCGGATTGCCCAAGATAGGTGCCGACGGCGGCTGCGGCCGCGGCGGCCGCGGCCTGCTGAACCAAGCCGAGCAGCGAAGCTGCCATCCCGGCGCGTTCGGGAAATGGCGTGAGCGCGCCGGCTATGGCTTGGGGCATCGCAAGCCCGACGCCGGCGAGGTAGATCGCCATCGCCACAATAAGCCAGAGACCGTTGGGGATTTGGGCGGCGACAATCGCCGCGAATGCCGAACCGCCGGCGGCAAGGAGGGATACGCCGAAGCCCATCATGCGATCGAGGCCGAGCCGCTGCACAAGCCTCACCGCTCCGGCCGCTCCGGCCATATAGCCCGCCGCGCCGAGCGCGAAGGTAAAGCCGAATGTCACCGCTGACATGCCGTAAATTCCTTCGAGCACCACGGCGGCTCCGGAGATCCACGCGAACAAGCCGGCATAGCTAATGGTCAAAATGGCGAGATAGGCGACAAAGCTGCGGTGCCGAAGTAGCGAAATGTAACCTTTGCCTAACCATCTTAGTGAAAACGGCTCGGCGCTGCGTTGCCGCAATGTTTCCGGCAGTAACCGGATTGCCATGGCTAAGGCGATGACGGCGGCCGCCGCCATCACAACGAAGTTCGCGCGCCAGCCGAATTGCGTCTGTAATAGGCCGCCGATCATCGGCGCCACGATTGGGGCGAACGCGCTGATCGATCCCATCAGCGAGAGTTCGCGGGCCGCCCGCACGCCTGAATAAAGGTCGCGCACAATGGCGCGCGCGAGCACGATGGCGCCCGAGCCGCCGATCCCTTGCAAGAAGCGGGCGACAATCAGCGGATCGATCGACGGCGTGGCGGCGCAGATGCCGACGCCGGCCACGTAGACCGCCAGCGCGCCAAACAGCACCGGCCGGCGCCCGTACCGGTCGGACACCGGCCCGTAAATGGTCTGCCCGACGGCAAAGCCGATAAGATAGCTCGAGATCGTCAGCTGCACGCGCGAGGTCGGCGCCGCGAGCGCGTGGCCGATCTCGGGCAATGACGGCAAATACATATCGATGGAGAGCGGACCGAGCGCCGTCAGCGCCGCCAAAAGCAAGGTCAATGCGAACGTGCCCGGCCGGAGCATCAGTGAGGTTCTCTGCCGCTTCTTCGGCTAGTCAACGCCTGCTGAGGCAAACAGCCGGGAATACCGGCGGGGGGGAGGGTTCCTTCAGCGACCGGCAATTTCGTTTATAAGGGGCGCGGCCACCGCAAAGTAGAGCGTGCTTGAACAATCCATGGATGCAAAAACAGATGGTCGCGCGAGCAGCGAGCCGCGCCTCGAAGACGACGTTCTCGTTCGCGGTCACGGCCGGTTCATGGCCGACGTCCCGCTGCCCGATCAGGCCTATGCCTGTTTCGTGCGCTCGCCGCACGCGTTTGCCCGCATCGCCGCCATAGACACGCAAGCGGCGGCGCAAAGTCCCGGCGTTGTCAGAATTCTCACTGGCAAGGACACCGGCGATATCGGCAGCATCAGCAGCCATCCTCCGTTGGCGGGGCGCGGCGGCAAGCCATTGAGTATGCCGTACCGCCCGGCGCTCGCCGCCGAACGGGTAACCCATGTCGGCGAGGCCGTGGCGATGGTCGTCGCCGAGAGCGCGGCCGCCGCGCAGGATGCCGCCGAGCTCATCGCCATCGATTATGAGCCGCTGACGCCGGTCATGGATGCGCGCGCGGCGCTCGCGCCCGGCGCGCCGCAAGTGTGGCCGGAAGCTCCCGGCAATCTCGCCATCGACTGGCCCGGACTGGCCGCCGACCCGGAGGCCAATGCGCGCGAAGTCGACGCGATATTCGCCAAGGCAAAATTTGTTGCCCGCGTCGCGCTGACGAACCAGCGCATGGCAATGGCCTCGATGGAGCCGCGGGGCGCCACGGCGCAACACGTGGCCGACGGCGATTCGTTTGTTTTGCGGGTGTGCTCGCAGGGCGCCCGCATCATGCGCGACAACCTTGCCACGATCATGAAAATCCCGCCGACGCGGCTGCAAGTGTTGACCGACGATGTCGGCGGCGCGTTCGGGCTGAAAACCGGCGCCTATCCGGAATACGTCGCGCTCTTGATCGGCGCCAAAAAATTCAGCCGCCCGATTCATTGGATGTCGGGACGCTCCGAGGCTTTCCTCAGCGACAATCAGGCGCGCGATATCTACTCCGAAGCCGAGCTTGCGCTCGACGACAAGGGGCGCTTTTTGGCGCTGCGCATTCGCAACACCGGCAATCTCGGTGCTTACATCGGCCCAGTAGGCGCGGCGATCCCGAGTTTGAGTTTCGGGCGCTGTCTTCCCGGCATGTACGACATTCCTCGCATCGACCTCAGCGTACGCTGTGCGTTCACCAATACGGTGCCGACCGCGCCTTATCGCGGCGCCGGGCGGCCAGAGGCGAACTACGTGCTTGAGCGGCTGGTCGAACAAGCGGCGCGCATCACCGGAATCGACCCGGTAAAATTGCGCCAGCGCAATCTCATTGCCCGATCGGCGATGCCGTACAAAACAGCTGTCGGCACCACCTTCGACAGCGGCGATTTCGCGCCGATGCTCGAACGCGCGCTGCAATTGGCGGATTACAAAGGGTTCAAAACGCGCCGCCGCGCCGCCAAAGCGCGCGGCCGCCATCGCGGCATCGGAATTTCCTGCATGCTCGAACATGCCGGCGGCACGCCGACCGAAGGCGCGCTGCTCAGCTTCCCCGGCGACGGCACGCTCGCCGTCAACCTCAACGTCCAGTCGACCGGCCAGGGGCACGCTACCGTGTTCCTGCCGATCGTCGCCGACCGACTCGGCATCTCGCGCGGCAAGCTCACGCACCGGCACGGCGATTCGGCGCTGGAGATTGCCGGTTACGCCTCGGTCGGCTCGCGTTCGGCCATGACCGCGGGCGCTTCGATCGTCAAAGGCATCGAGGTCATGCTGGAGAAGGGCAAGCGCGTCGCGGCCATGGCGCTCGAAGCTTCTGAAGGCGACATTGCTTATGGCGGCGGCAACTTCGAAGTGGTTGGCACCGATCGCCGGCTGTCGTTGTTTGATACCGCCGCGCAAGCCGCCGAGCTCAAACGCCGCGGCGTTCTCGACGAGGATCTGGACACCAAAGTCATGACCGACACGCCGCTTACTTTTCCCAACGGCGTTCATGTCGCCGAAGTGGAGATCGATCCCGATACCGGGCGGATGCAGATTGTCAATTACGCCGCGGTCGACGATTGCGGCGTTACCCTCGACCAGCGCATCGTCGAGGGACAGTTGCACGGCTCGCTGGCGCAAGGTCTGGGCCAGGCGCTGATGGAACAATTGTTTTATGACGACGACAGCGGTCAACTCGTGACCGGGTCGTTTCAGGACTATGCCATGCCGCGTGCCGACGACATGCCGCTCGTGCTGCGCGACGAGCTTCTCAACGTTCGCGCCACCACCAACGTGCTGGGCGTCAAGGGCGTAGGCGAGGCCGGCACCACCGCGTCGCTCGCCGCGATCATGAATGCGGTCGCGGACGCCATTCCCGGAGGTGGCGGCATTAATCTCGACATGCCGGTGACGGCGGCGCGGTTATGGCAAGCATGTCAAAAAAAGCCTGCGGATGCGACTTAGCCCTGCTAGACGCGCCTCGCCCAGCGCGTGAAATGGAACTCGCGCACTCCGCTAAGCGTTATTCTTTGCGTTGGGAAAAGATGGATTTGTGCGCGTCCCGCACCAAGATCATTTTTAGCGCGGGTGTAGATAATGGGTCGGGTTTTACCGTTCGTCCGCCGCGAAGCCGCTTTCGATCTTGAAGCAACCGCGATTTTGATCGCCGCCTACCAAACGGCGATCGAGAGGATTGCGGATCGCCTGCATCGGGGGGCGCTGCGCGAAATCGTCGCGCGCCGGATCATTGCGCTCGCCTCAAGAGGCGAACGCAGTCCGGAGCGGCTTTGTGCCGCCGCCCTGGCGACCATCGGACGCACGGAAAGCGCCGTTTAGGCGAACAGGACGAGCAACCTTAACTGGGAAATGCGCCTGGTCCGGCGCGCGAGCGCCTTGCCGTTTAACCGACCGCACCTATAATCCAGCGCTTCCTTCGCGCAGGAGTAGGGCTTGGCGCCGGAAGCAAAATCCGTGGCGATTATCATGGGCAGCCAGTCCGACTGGCAGACCATGAAGCATGCCGCCGAGACGCTCGAGGCGCTCCAGGTTGCCTATGAGACGCGCATTGTATCCGCGCACCGCACGCCGGAACGGCTTTATGCGTTCGCCAAGGGGGCGCGAGGCGCGGGATTCAAGGTGATCATCGCCGGCGCGGGCGGCGCGGCGCACCTGCCGGGAATGACGGCGGCCATGACCAGCCTGCCGGTGTTCGGCGTCCCGATCGCGTCGAAGGCCCTGTCCGGCCAAGACTCGCTTTATTCGATTGTGCAAATGCCGCCGGGCATTCCGGTCGGCACGCTCGCCATCGGTGAGCCTGGCGCGATCAACGCCGCGCTGTTGGCGGCGAGCGTTTTGGCGTTGAGCGATGCCGGCCTGCGCAGCCGGCTCGAAGCGTGGCGCGAGCGTCAAACCGCCGGCGTCGCGGAACGGCCCAAGGATCCGCCGCGTGAGTGATGCGGCGCCGGTGCTCGATCCCGGGGCGACAATCGGAATCCTGGGCGGCGGCCAACTCGGCCGGATGCTGGCGCAGGCGGCGGCGCGGCTGGGCTTCAAGTGTCACGTGTTCGCGCCCAATCCGGAATCGCCGGCTTTCGATGTCGTCCATCGCGTCACCTGCGCGGATTACACCGACACCCAGGCGCTCGACCGCTTCGCCGCCGATGTCGATCTCGTGACCTATGAATTCGAGAACGTGCCGGCGGAGACGGCGGCGTTTCTCGCCGCGCGCCTGCCGGTCCGTCCCGATCCAAATGTTTTGGCCATCACGCAAGATCGTCTCGCGGAAAAGAATTTCGTCAGCGGTCTTGGCATCGCCACCGCGGCCTTTGCCGCCGCGGACGGCCCGGCGGATTTGACGCCGGCGCTCAAGGAGACCGGGTTGCCGGCGGTGTTAAAAACACGCCGTCTCGGTTACGACGGCAAGGGCCAGGCGATGATCAGGGAGCCCCAATCCGCGGAGGCGGCCTGGCGCGCGGTCGGTGCGCAGCCGTCCATCCTCGAAGCCTTCGTGCCGTTCGCCTGCGAGGTCTCGGTCGTCGCCGCGCGGTCGCATGATGGCTCGGTCGAATGTTTCGACGTCACCGAGAACGAGCATCAAAATCACATCTTGAAGATGTCGCGCGTGCCGGCGCGCGTCTCTGCTGAGGCGGCCGATACGGCGCGCGGTATCGCCGAGAAGATCGCGCAGGAATTTGATTATGTTGGCGTGCTGGCGGTCGAGATGTTCGTGCTCGGCGACGGCAGCGTGCTGGTCAACGAGATCGCGCCACGCGTCCACAATTCCGGGCACTGGACGCTCGACGGAGCGTCGGTCTCGCAATTCGAGCAGCACATCCGCGCGGTGGCCGGCTGGCCGCTCGGCAAGCCGGTGCGCCACGGCCGCGTCGAAATGATCAATCTCATCGGCGACGAGGTCAAAGATTTTCGCAAGTGGCTGCAAGTTCCCGGCGCCGCCGT
>DATNMV010000094.1:0-5087 GCA_035602175.1 Allostellaceae bacterium | reverse complement strand
GCGCCGGTTGGTGCCCGAGGCGGAGATCGCGTCGCGCCCACGTTTTTCCACGCTGCGCTATACCGGCGCCAAGAAGCTCACCCGCCTGCCGCCGCGGAGCGCGGTGGTCGCTTTCGCCGTGGCCGATGTCTTCGCGCTGGCCGAGGCGATGCGTCGCCGCCAGGGCGGCACCGCAGTGGTGATGGGCGCGCTCAGCCCGCGTGCGCGCAACGCCCAGGTGGGCTTGTTCCAGTCGGGCGAGGTCGATTACCTGGTGGCGACCGACGCCATCGGCATGGGCCTGAACATGGACCTCGACCATGTCGCCTTCGCGCGCCTGGTCAAGTTCGACGGTTTCGCGCCCCGCCGCCTGGCGCCCGCCGAGATCGCGCAAATCGCCGGTCGCGCCGGACGGCACATGAGCGACGGCAGCTTCGGCGTCACCGACGCGATCACCGAGCTGGCGCCGGAGACCGTCGAGGCGGTGGAGAATCACCGCTTCGACCCGCTGCGCCGGCTCTTCTGGCGCAATGCGCGGCTCGATTACCGGTCCTTGGGCGGATTGATCGCCTCGCTCGAAACCCGGCCCAACACCCCGGGCCTCGTTGCGGCGCGGCCGGCCGACGATTTGCTGGCGCTGCGCGCGCTGGCGCAGATGTCCGACATCGCCGCTCTCGCCCGGCACCAGGCGGCGGTGCGGCTCTTGTGGGAGGTCTGCCAGATTCCGGATTTCCGCAAGGTGATGAGCGACAACCATGCGCGCCTGTTGGCGCAGATCTACCGGCATTTGACCGGCCCGTCGGGTCGTTTGCCGACCGATTGGGTTGCGGGGCAGCTGAGCCGCCTCGACCGGCTCGACGGCGACATCGACACGCTGATGGCGCGGATATCCCATGTCCGCACCTGGACCTACATCACCCATCGCGGCGATTGGCTCGGCGACGCTCCTTCCTGGCAGGAGCGTGCCCGCGCCATCGAGGACCGGCTTTCCGACGCGCTGCACGACCGCATCACCCAACGCTTCGTCGATAAGCGTTCGGCCGTGCTGGTGCGCAAGCTGGCGGCGAGCGGCGATCTGCTGGCCTCGGTGAGCGCGGCCGGCGAGGTCAAGGTCGAGGGTCATTACGTCGGCCGGCTCGAGGGCTTCCGCTTCCGTCCCGATCTCGCCGATTCAAGCGCCGGCACCAAGGCCCTGATTGCCGCGGCGCAGCGCGTGTTGCGCGGCGAGATCGCGCGGCGCGTCAATCTGCTGGAACGGGCGAATGACTCGGATTTCGATTTGACGCCCACGGGGGCGGTGACCTGGCGCGGTGGACAGGTGGGCAGGCTGCTGCCGGGCGCGTCGTCTCTGGCGCCGAAAGTCGAGGCGCGGCACAGCGATTTCTTTGCCGGCGAACAACGCGAAACCGTGCGCCGGCGCCTGGCGGCTTTCGTCGCCGCGCATTTGCGCAGTAAGCTGGCGGCGCTGTTCCAGGCGCGCGAGGCGCCGCTTTCGGGGGCATCGCGCGGCTTGGCCTTTCAACTGGGCGAGGCGCTGGGGGCGTTGCCGGCGGCTCCGGCGTCGCCGTTGGTCGCCGCCCTGGCCGCGTCCGACCGCAAGCGGCTTTCGCTGCTGGGCGTGCGTTTCGGCGTCGAGTCGATCTATGTCGAGCCGCTGCTGAAGCCCGCCGCCGTTGAATTGCGCGGCCTGTTGTGGGCGCTGTCCTCCGGCCAGCCCGTCCCGCAAATTCCCAAAGGCACGGCGGCGGCGCGCAACCCCGCGATCACCGCCTCGGCCTATGCCGCGATGGGCTATCGCGTGCTGGGAAACCGCGTGCTGCGCCTCGACCGGGTCGAGCGCCTGGCCGCGCGCGCCCGCGCACTGGCAAGACAGGGCGCTTTCGAAGCTTTGCCTGAACTGGCCTCTATGGCCGGCTGCGCGCGCGACGACTTGTCCGGCGTGCTGACGGATTTGGGCTATCGTGCCGTCCTGCTGGACGGCCAAGTCGTCGGCTTCCGGCCCGCGCGGCGCGGCGCGGCCCGCCGCCGCCGCGACATTGCGCTTCCGGCCGACAGTCCTTTCGCCAAGCTGAGGGAGTTGACCCTGGCGCGATGAACGGCGCGACCCTCCGCCTCGACAAGTTCCTGTGGCATGCGCGCCTCGCGCGGTCGCGTTCCGCGGCGTCGCGGCTATGTCTCGACGGGAAAGTGGCCATCGGCGCCGCGCCCGCGCTCAAGCCCCATCATCCAGTGCGCATCGGCGACCGGCTGACGATCGAGCACGGCCGCTGGCTTCGCCGCATCGTCATCCGGTCCTTGCCGCCGCGCCGCAGCGGCGCGGCCGCGACGCTTCTGTGCTACGACGAGCCCGAGCCGCCGTGCTTGGTCCCGGCCGAGCCCTGGATTCCGCTCATCGACGAGGAAATCTCCGAAATCGCCTAGACGTCGCATTTGCGCCAGGCGCCGATGTCGAGATGCAGGTGGTTGGCGTGATCGCTGTTGGTCTCGGGCGTCAGCACCATGCTGAAGACGCCGCACGCGCCCTTGGCCACCGCGCGCAGGAAATCGCGCTTCGGCCCGCGCGGATTCCAATCCTGCTTGACCGAAATCACCGTGCCGTCGGCGAGCTTGAAGCCGGCGATGTCGATGGCGTTGCCCTTGGCGTGCTCGCTCCATTCCCCGCCCGGGCGGCCGCGGCAGGAATAGGTGCCGAAATGGATGATTTCCCGCACGCCCTGGTGGAAGCGGGCTTGCGCCTGCGGCACCACTACCTCGCGCGTGAACTTTTCGATCTTCAAGGCCAGGTCGCAACTCATCAGCGCCGGGCGCGAGAGCGGCACGCCGGTGGCGCTGACGCGCACCGAATCGTAGACCGGGCACGGCCCCTCGGGCGCGTCCTCTTTGACGTATTTGACGTTGAACTGGCCGAGCTGGGCGAGGCAGATGTCCGGCGACAGCCTGGGCGGCGGCCGCGGCGGCTCGTAGCGCGAACCGCAGCCGGCCAGCGGCAGCATCACGGCGAGGAGCAGGGCGGCGCGACTCGGCTTCGGCATCCGCATCACCCGCCACAGAATCACAGCGGATTCCGCGCCCGCAACCGGAATCTTGCGCGTCTTGCGCTCTCGGTGCCGGGTGGGCCAAGGTGCCGGGCCATGAAGGAAAGCGCTCTCCGCGAGGCGTTTCAGGGCAAGCGCGCCGTCATCGCCGGCGGCTTGGGCTTCATCGGCTCGAATCTGGCGCGGCGCCTGGCCGGTTTGGGCGCGCAGGTGCTGGCGGTCGACGCGCTGCTGCCCGAGCAGGGCGGCAACCGGTTCAATCTGGCGGATGCGGCGGGCGACCGGCTTGCGGTTGAAATCCTCGATCTGCGCAACGAATCCCTCGAGCGCCTGGTCGAAGGCCGCGACTTTCTGTTCAATCTGGCCGGGCAGCAGAGCCATCAGGGTTCGATGGATGCGCCGCTCGACGATTTCGACCTCAACTGCCGCGTGGCGCTGTCGCTGCTCGAGGCCTGCCGCAGCAAAGCGCCCGGCATAGCGGTGGTCTACACCTCGACCCGCCAGGTCTACGGCAAGCCGCGTTCATTGCCCGTGAATGAAAGCCATCCGCTCGCTCCGGTGGACGTCAACGGCATCCACAAGCTCGCCGGCGAGAACTACCATCTGCTCTATCACCGCCTCCACGGCCTCAAGACCGCGGTTCTGCGCCTCACCAACACCTACGGCCCGCGCATGCGCGTCAAGGATGCGCGCCAGACCTTCATCGGCGTCTGGCTGCGCAATCTCGTCGAGGGCAAGCCTTTCGAGGTCTGGGACGGCGCGCAGCTGCGTGATTTCACCTATGTGGACGACGCGGTCGAGGCGCTGCTGCTGGCCGCTTGCCTACCCACGGCCCAGGGCGAGACGTTCAATCTCGGCGGCGACGGCGCGATATCGCTCAAGGATCTCGCCGACCGGCTGGTCGCGGTCCATGGCGGCGGCACTTATGCGCTCAAGCAGTTCCCGCCCGCGCGCAAACGCATCGACATCGGCGATTACCAGGCCGACGACCGGCGGTTCCGCGACGCGTCCGGCTGGACGCCGCGCGTTCCCCTGGCCGAGGGGTTGAAGCGCGCGCTCGATTATTACCGCGCCAATCTGGCGCATTACCTGTGAGCGCGGCATGACCGGCAAAATCCCCCAGACCGATCCGCGCGCCTCCTATCTGGCATTGCGCGGCGACATCGACCGCGCGGTCGGGCGCGTGCTCGAAAGCGGCCGTTATATCCTGGGCGAGGAGGTGGCGGGCTTCGAGCGCGAATTCGCGGCCTATATCGGGCAACGCCACGGCATCGGCGTCGCTTCGGGCACCGATGCGCTGGTGCTGGGCTTGAAGGCGCTCGATCTGCCGCCGAATTCTTATGTCGCCACCGTGTCACATACCGCGGTCGCGACCGTGGCGGCAATCGAGTTGGCGGGGATGAAGCCGCTGCTGCTCGATATCGAGCGCGATACCATGACGCTCGATCCCAAGGCGCTGACGCGCGCGCTCGAAAAGCCGCCGGGGAAAATATCCGCCGTCATCCCGGTGCATCTCTACGGCCAAGCGGCCGATCTCGGCGCCATCCGGCCCGTGGCCGCGCAACGCGGCATCAAGTTGATCGAGGATTGCGCCCAATGCCACGGAGCATCCCTCGGCGGCAAGCGGCTCGGCGGTTTCGGCGACCTGTCCTGTTTCAGCTTCTATCCGACCAAGAATCTGGGCGGTTTCGGCGACGGCGGCGCGGTTCTTACCGGCGATCCCGGTCTCGCGGCGCGGCTCAGGGCGTTGCGCGAATATGGCTGGCGCGCACGCTACGTCAGTGAAAAACCGGGCATGAATTCGCGCCTCGACGAGCTCCAGGCGGCGGTGCTGCGGATGAAATTGGCCGATCTCGATTCCGGCAACGCGCGCCGCGTTGCCATCGCCGAGCGTTATGACCGGGGATTGAAGGATAGCGGGCTGGTCCTGCCGGCGCGGCGCGGCGGCGCAACCCATGTCTTCCACCAATACGTGGTGCGGACGGCGAAGCGCGACGCGTTGCGCGCAGCGCTCGACCGACAGGGCATCGGCACCGGCATCCATTATCCGCTGCCGGTGCATCTCCAGGATGC
>DATNMV010000093.1:0-11193 GCA_035602175.1 Allostellaceae bacterium | reverse complement strand
ACGGTCGCCGCCTTCGGCGAGGACCGCATGGCCCTGGGCCTGGCGCGGATCGAAGCGCATTACTTCCGCCGCAACGTGATCGGACCCAAGGACGATCTGATCGCGCATATCGGCCGCATCCGCGCCTTGCCGGGAGTCATCGTCCAGGGCCGCTACGACATGGTGTGTCCCATCACATCCGCCGACGAGCTGCATCACGCCTGGCCCGGGGCGCAATACGTGGTCGTGCCCGATGCCGGCCATTCGGCCATGGAGCCGGGCATCCGCGCCGAGCTGGTGGCGGCGACCGAGCGCATGAAGCGGCGGCTCTAGCCGAAGAAGCGGCGAGAGTGGCCTTGCCAGATCGCGGCCAGGCCCTAAGATGGGCGGGTTGCGCGTGACTGGGGGGTTTACGGTTTAATGCCGAGGAATTGGGCAAAACGAACCGCGTGGAGCGCGGTCCTGGCGGCGGCGTTGTCGCTTGCCGCGCCCGAAGCGCGCGCCGATTGGCTCACGGATTTGACCGGAAACGATCCCGGCCTGTTGTCGGTGGGCGGCGGCATGTACGACTTCCTGCACAACCACAAGGCCTGGGAAGGCCGCGGCGAATACGAATTCGCCCACGGATATTATTTCCTCCACCCGATGATGGGCGTCTTCGTCACCAACCGGAAAGCGGGCTTCGCCTATGCCGGGTTCGACCTCGATTTGCACATCGGCAATCATTTCGTGATCGTGCCCAACGCCTCGATGGGTTATTACCACCAGGGCAACGGCAAGGATTTGGGCGAGGCCTTCGAGTTCAAGACCGGCGCGCGTTTCGATTTCCGCTTCGATGACGCCTCGCGCATCGGCATCGCCTTCGACCACATCTCCAACGCCGGCTTCAGCAGCAAGAACCCCGGAGAGGAGAATATCCTGTTGGAGTTCACCATCCCGCTCGGCAGCTGGTAGGCCGTCCCGCTTGCGCCCACGGCGCAGCCGCCCATGCCATTCGATCTGAGCCCGCTCGACGCCGCGGCGGTGTTGTGGTTCCTGGTCGCCTGGCTCGGCTACGACCCGGCGACGACCCGGCTGTTCCCGAACCGGAACGCCATCCATCTCGGCATGCACCAGGTGCGGCTCGAATGGATGCGCGCGCTGCTCAGGCGCGAGATGCGCATGTCCGACGCGATGCTGATCGGCCACACGGTCAACAGCATTTCGTTTTTCGCCTCGACGACGATGCTGGTGATCGCGGGCATGATCGGCGTGCTCGGCAGCATCGACCGCGCCTTCGGCGTGATCGCGGGATTTCGCTTCGCCGCGCCGATGAGCGAATCGCTGTTCGAGTTCAAGGTGCTGGCGCTGCTGGTCGTGTTCGCCGTGGCGTTCTTCCGCTTCACCTGGGCGCTGCGGCAGTTCAGCTATTACGGCGCGCTGATCGGCGCCGCGCCTTCGGCGGCGGAGCGCGGCCGGCACGAAGTCGCCGCGCGCGAGCTCGAGGCGCTGCTGTCTTATGCCATCACCAGCTATAACAGCGGGCTGCAGGGTTATTATTTCGCCATCGCCTTGCTGGCGTGGTTCCTAGGGCCGGTCTGGTTCATGCTGGCGACGCTCGGCGTCATCGTCGTGCTCTACATGCACCATTACCGCTCGCCCGCCGCGCGGCTGATATCCTCCCATATGCGGGACAAAGCCCCGCCGCGCCCCCGCCGCGGAGCGGCAAAACATTAGACCGGGGTCGCCTCGCCGCCTTCCACGATGACGTTTTCGACCTCGCCGGCGCCCCCGCCGCGGAGCGGCAAAATATTAGACCGGGGTCGCTTCGCCGCCTTCGACGATGACGTTTTCGACCTCGCCGGCGCCGTTGCGGCGGAAGGCGGCCGCCTCCTGGTATTCCTTCGACTGGAAACAGGCCACGCCGGCTTCGAGGGTTGGGAATTCGATGACGATGAAGCGGTGGAATTTTTGCGGCCCTTCCATAATCTGGTAACGGCCGCCGCGCGCCAGCACCCGGCCCTTATGCTTGGCGACGATGGCGGGAACGCGGTCGGTATATTTCTTGTACTCGACCGGATCGACGATGCGCGAACGCGCCACCCAGTAAGCCGTCATGCATTCCTCCCGATGATCGTGGTTGCGGCCCGTGAGTGCTTGAAGCGGGTTTCGGCCGCGCGCCAGCGCGCCAGCACGCGATCGACCACGCCGGGCGCATCGCCGAGATAGCGCGCGGGATCGGTCAGGCGCGTTATCGCCTTCGCGTTCAGGTGGCGGGCGATGTCCTTTTCGCCGGCGAGCATTTCGGCCAAAGGCCGGCGCCGATCCAACGCCGCCTCGCAGGCGCGCGTCACCAGGCGTTGCGCCTCCGCGCGGCCGGTTTTTTCCGCCAATGCCATCATCACCGCCTCGGACAGGATGAGACCGTGGGTCAGATCGAGATTGTCGCGCATGCGCGCCTGGTCGACGGTCATGCCCTTGGCCACCGCGGCGGCGTGGCGCAGCGCGCCCGCGGTGAGCGCCAGGATCTGCGGCAGCGCCAGCGCCTCGCTCTGCCACGCGCCGGTCGAACGCTCGTGATCGCCGGCGATCGCGCCCAGCATCAGCGGCACCAGGGCGTGGACGCCGCGCACCGCCGCCAGCACATGGGCGCTTTGCACCGGATTGCGCTTTTGCGGCAGGGTGCTGGAACCGCCGCCGCCCGCCTCGCGCGGCTCGGCGAGTTCCGCCACCTCGGTCTGCATCAGCAGGACGACGTCGCCGGCGAATTTGCCGAGGCTGCCGCAGACCAGGCCGAGGAAACACGCGATCTCGGCCATGCGCTCGCGATTGGCGTGCCACGGCGCCTCGGGCAAGGCCAGGCCGAGCTCCGCCGCCAGCGCCTTGGCGACGGCGCGGCCCTTATTGCCCAAGGAGGCGAGCGTGCCGGCCGCGCCGCCGAATTGCACGGCAAGATCGCGGCGTTTCAATTGTTCGAGGCGCGCGAGATGATCGGCCAGAGGCGCGAGCCAGATCGCGCATTTGTAGCCGAAGGTGACCGGCAGCGCCTGCTGCAGGAAGGTGCGCCCCGCCATCGGCAGATCGCGGTGCCGCCGGGCCTGAGCCGCCAGCGCATTGCCGAGCGACAGGAGATCGCGGGCAATGAGATCGAGCGCGTGGCGCAGCTGCAACACCAGCGCGGTATCGGCCACGTCCTGGGTGGTGGCGCCCCAATGGACATAGGCCGCGGCCGTGCCGCCGGCGGCCTCGCCCAGCGCCTTGGCCAGCGCCGCCACCGGCTGGCCGGTGAGCGTAGCGCCCTTGGCCATCCGGGCCATCGGCAGATTGCCGGCCTTGGCCGCCTTGACGATGGCGGCGGCCGCCGCCTTGGGAATGATGCCGAGCCGGGCCTCGACGCGGGCCAGCGCCGCCTCGACTTCGAGCATGAACCCCAGCCGGTTCGCGTCCGAGAACAGCTCGCGCATCTCCGGCGTGCCGTAGAGCCCGCCGTAGATTTCCGAATCCGCCGGATTGACCGTCATGCGCCCCCGCGCCGCCAGGATGCCAAAGCCCGGGAAGGTTTAGAAGTCGAAGAACACCGTCTCGCCCTTGCCCTGTAGCACGATGTCGAAGCGCCACACCGCCGAGCCGTTGGACTTGCCCTTGGGCTCGGCGATCAGCGTCTTCTGCAGCGCCGGATCCTCGATCGAACTCAACACCGGGTCGGACTTGTTGAGCGCCTCGCCGGCGAAATAGACGCGCGTGAAGAGATGGTGCAAGAGGCCGCGCGCCGCCAGCGACACCGCGATGTGCGGCGCCTGCAGCGCGTTGCCGCGCCCCGGTACCGGGCCGGGCTTCACCGTGGTGAAGCGGAAGATGCCGTCCTTGTCGGTGAAGGCGCGGCCGAAGCCGCGGAAGTTCTTGTCCACCGGCTTGTCCTGCGCGTCGTCGGGATGTTCGTACTTGCCGGCGGCGTTGGCCTGCCAGATTTCGACGATGGCGTCGGGCAGCGGCGCGCCGTCGCCGTCAGTGACGCGGCCCTCGAGCGAAATCTTCTCGCCCTGGGCCTTGCCGCCATGGGTGAGGTCGGCCCATTCCGGCCGCAGCAATCCGAAATGGAAGAACGGACCGGCGGTCTGGGTCGCGCTCGGGATCAGCTTCGCATCGGCGCTCATGTCTAGATCCCGGCCGGCGTCGCGTGACGCCCGCGCAGCACGATGTCCCAGCGGTAGCCGAGCGCCCATTCCGCCTCGCTGAGATTGGGATCGTAGGCGGCGATCAGCCGCTGGCGCGCCGCTTCGTCGGGCACGGAATTGTAGATCGGGTCGAATTCCAGCAGCGGGTCGCCGGGAAAATACATCTGGGTGATGATGCGGGTGGCGAAGGCCGGGCCGAACACCGAGAAATGCACGTGCTTGGAGCGCCAGGCGTTGTAGGTGTTGCGCCAGGGATAGGCCCCGGGGATGAGCGAGAGGAAGCGGTACTCGCCCTTGTCGTTGCTGACGACGTGGCCGCGGCCGGTGAAGTTGGGATCGAGCGGCGCGGGATGGGTGTCGTTCGGATGGATGTAGCGGCCGGCGGAATTGGCCTGCCAGATTTCGACCAGGGTGTTGGGCACCGGCTTGCCGTCCTCGTCCAGCACCCGTCCGGCCAGGATCATGCGCTCGCCGATCGGCTCGCCCTTGTGCTGCTTGGTCAGGTCCAGCATCTCGGGGCCGGTCCAGCCGTCGGCGAAAGTCGGGCCGGTGATTTCGGTGAGCGTCTGCTTCAACGCCACCGGTGGCCTGGTGGGATGGCGCTTGACGGTGCTGGCATAGGCCGGCCAGTCGTTCGCGGGCTGCCCGTCCGAACGCTCGCGGTTGTATTCCTTGATCTCGGCCATCGCGTTTCCTCCTGCCTGTCCTTAATCCGTCTTATCGCCCGATGGCGCCTTTTATATCACGCCAAAAAACCGGCGAGCGCGGCGTTTAATGCCGCAGGCTGCTCTACCGCCGATATATGTCCGGCGTTCTTCAATTCAACCAGCCGCGCGCCCTTGACGGCCTGGGCCAGCGCCCGGCCCGATTCCGGCGGCGTCGCCTGGTCCTGGTCGGCCGTCACCACCAGCGTGGGAACGGCGATGGTGGGGGATTCGGACGTCAAATCGGCGTCGCGGATGGCGAAGCAGCAGCCGATATAGCCCGCGGCGGGGGTGCGCAACAATATATTGCGATAGCCGGCGATGGTTTCGGGATGGGCCTGGATAAAACCCGGGGTGAACCAGCGCTGCAACACCGCCTCGACCACGGAAGCCATGCCGCCCTTGCGCACGGTCTCGATGCGGTCCTGATAGGTCTTGGGGACGCCGATGCGCATGGCGGTGTTGCACAGGGTGAGCGAGCGGAATCTTTTTCCCGCCTTGGCGCCCAGTTTCTGTCCGACTACGCCGCCGATCGAGAGGCCGCAAAAATGCACGCGGTCGAGACCGAGCGCGTCCAACAGCGCGAGCGCGTCGTCAGCGAGCCCGTCGATGGTATAGGCCTCGTCGGGCCCGACATCGGTCAGGCCGTGGCCGCGCATGTCGTAGCGCAGCACGCGGAATTTCGGCAGCAGCGCCGGCAGCTGCGCGTCCCAGAGGTTGAGATTGGTGCCGAGCGAATTGGACAGCATCACCACCGGCGCGCGCGCGTCGCCTTCGAGCTGGTAATGCACGGCGAGACCGCCGGCGCGAATGAAAGGCATTGTTCTCTCCCCGATCGATTGGGCCCGCGGTCCATGGGCCGTTGCCCACGGCCGGTCGCGGCCGCCGGGCAACGGCTTGACGGCGCCGGGGCCGGCGACGACACTCCGGCACGCGTTTTAACAGCCGGAACCAAGAAACCAAAGGGAGGAATGAACATGGCCGCGCGCACCACGCCGCCGTTTCGCGCCGATCACGTCGGGAGCCTGCTGCGCCCCAAGGCTCTGCTCGACGCGCGCGCCAAGAAGAAGCGCAACGAGATCACCCAGGACCAGCTCAAGCAGGCCGAGGACGCGGCCATCCGCGACGTCGTGCGGCTGCAGGAATCGATCGGCCTCAAGGACGTCACCGACGGCGAATTCCGCCGCGCCTATTGGCATCTCGATTTTCTCGAGCAGTTCTCGAACGTGACCATCGTGCCGCCCTCGGTCGGCGTGAAGTTCCACACCCACAAGGGCGACGTCGAGTTCAAGCCGCCCGGCATCCGCGTCGACGGCAAATTGAGCCGCCCCAAGCCGATCTTCGTCGACCATTTCAAGTTCCTCAAGGGGATCGCCCAGGCGATGCCCAAGATCACCATCCCGTCGCCCTCGACCATGCATTTCCGCGGCGGCCGCAAGGCGATCGACGCCAAGGCCTATCCCGACATGGCCCAGTTCTACGCCGATCTGGCGCGCGTCTATAACGAGGAGATCAAGGACATGGCGGATGCGGGCTGCCGCTATCTCCAGATCGACGAGGTGAACTTCGCCTATCTGTGTGACCCGAAGCTGCGCGAGCAGGTGAAGGGCATCGGCGAGGACCCGAACCAGCTGCCGCACACCTATGCCAAGCTCATCAACAACGCCATATCCGGCATGCCCAAGGACATGATTTTCTGCATGCATATCTGCCGCGGAAATTTCAAGAGCGCCTGGGTGGCGGAAGGCGGCTACGAGCCGGTGGCCGAGGCGTTGTTCAACGAGCTCGCCATCACCGGTTATTTCATGGAATGGGACGACGAGCGCTCGGGCGGCTTCGAGCCGTTGCGCTTCGTGCCCAAGGGCAAGGTGGTGGTGCTGGGCCTGGTCACGACCAAGCTGCCGAAGCTCGAAAGCAAGGACGAGCTGAAGCGGCGCATCGACGAAGCCGCCAAATTCGTGCCCATGGAGCAACTGGCCTTGGGGCCGCAATGCGGCTTCTCCTCGACCGTCGAGGGCAACGAGGTGACCATCGACGACGAGAAGCGCAAGCTCGCGCTCATCGTCGAAACCGCGCGCGAGGTCTGGGACGGCGTTTAAGCCGCCGGCCGTCAGCCGGCGGGCTCCACGGAAAAAGCGGCGGGCGCGCTTCCCTGCCGGAATTTTTCCCACATGGCGGCATAGGCGGCTTCCAGGTGGCGGACGGACAGGCGCGTATCGAAGAGCGGTCCCGTGTCCCGGTTGCGCGCAAGCCTGGCGCGAATATCCGCGAGCAAACCGGGTTCGCGCGCGAGCTTCAGCGCCGTCGCTTCGTAGTCTTCGGGCGAGCGCGCGATCAGTTCGGGCAAGCCGACGCTGGTCAGCAGGCTGCTCGCCACGCGTCCGGCAAAGCACGGCCCGAGATGGGTCAAAACCGGCAACCCGGCCCACAACGCGTCGCTCGCCGTGGTGTGCGCGCCGCAATAGAGCGTATCGAGGAAGAGATCCGCCGCCCCCTGGCGCGCGAGGTGCTGGTCGCGCTTCAGGCGCGGCGCGAACACCAGCTTTTCGGGTTTCACGCCGCGTTTTTCAGCCTCGCGCCGCAAATTGGCGATCGCCGCCGGGTTCTCCTCCAGCAGCCAGAACACGCTGTCCGGCACGGCTTGGAGCAGGCGCATCCAGATGTCGAAGGCATCCGGCGTGATCTTGTAACCGCCGTTGAACGAGCAGAAGACGAATCCCTTTTCGGGCAGCCCGAGGGCGCCGCGCGCGGGCGTCGATTGCGCGCGCGGGCGTTGCGAGTTCAGCTGGTAGCTGTTCGGCAGATAAACCACCTGTTCCGAGAACGCGCCGCGCCGGTCCGGCGGAATGACGATGCGGTCGGCCAGGATGTAATCGATCGTATCGGTCCCCCTGGTGCCGGGATAGACCAGGTAATTGACCTGCAGCGGCGCCGGGCGCTTGGCCCATACGCCCGGGCGGCAGCCCGCCGAGAAGCCGCTCAAATCGACCGCGATGTCGATTTCCAGGTTGCGGATTGTCTGAGCGATTTCCTGGTCGCTCGCGTTGCGAACGTCGATGAAGCGGTCGAAGGACCGCGTCAAACGCCGGCGCAGATCGCTGTCCTCCTCGGGTCCGAACGAGATCCCCGTCACGTCGAAGCGCGCCCGGTCGTGCAGCGCGAACAGCTCCTCCATCAGATAAGCGGTCGGATGCTCGTGAAAATCAGCGGACAGATAGGCCAGGCGGATCCGCTCGTGCGAATACGTGTCGCCGCGCCACAGCGGTTCGGCATCGGCCGGCCATTCATTCGCGACATAGATCGTAGCACAGCGGAGCTGCACCTCCGGGCCGGCGGGAATCGCCAAGATATCGAACGGCATGGAGGCGCGTTGGCCGCTTTCGATCGCGGCGATGATCGCGGCGCAGCCTTCCGCGAAGCCGCTCCAGTCGCAGAGCTGCATTTTCGCGTTGAGCCGGTAGCCCGCGAGATATTTGAAATTCGGATCGAGCCGGGCGGCGCGCTCGAAGCTCGCCAGGGCTTCGTCGTAACGCTTGAGTTTTTTGAGCGCCAAGCCGCGATTGACGTGCGCCGCCGCGAAATCTTCCTTGAGCGCGATCGATTGATCGTAGCTCGCCACGGCGCGCGCGCTTTGGCCGAGCTCCAACAGCGCGTTGCCGCGATTGAAGTACGATTCAGCGCCGCCTTTCTTCAGCGCGATCGCCTTGTCGTAGCTCGCCAAGGCCTCCGCGTGCCGCTTGAGCTGCAACAGCGCGTTGCCGCGATTGGTGTAGGCGTCGGCGTAATCAGCCTTGAGCGCGATCGCCGCGTCGAAGGCGGCCAAGGCCTCGCGCGGACGATCCATGTCCAACAGGACGTTGCCCTTGCCGTTCAAGGCATAGACCTGGCGGGGATCGATCCCCAGGGAAAGCTCGAGCAGGCGCAGCGCCTCTTGCGGATTGCCGCGCTGGGCGTTGATGGTGCCGAGCAGCGTCAGGGCGTGGATATTCGTGGGCGCGGTTTTGAGAACGGCCCTGAACGCCACCTCGGCCTCTTCCAGCTTGCCGGCTTTATGGAGCGCCAATCCCTGCTGGATCGCCGCGGCGAGCGGCGGATTGCGGATGGGCGGAGATGGGGACATGGGATGGGGCCCGCGAGGACGGAGAACGCCGCGCGGAATGATAGCGCAGCGGGACGGCGGCCGTCCCGGACGGCTCGCCCGCCCCGTCCCGGCGTTATTTCAGCGGTTCGCCGCCCGGCTTCGAAAGCCACTTCCAGCTCTTGGTCGCCACGTCATAGGTCGTGACGGTCGCGCCGTCGGGGCCGAGGCCGCGTTCGGGAAAAGCGGTGAAGTCGTAGATGCCGTCGACCCCGGCGAAGTCCTTCAGGCCGGCGATGAAATCGCGCAACTGCGCCGGCGTGGCGCCGGGGCCGAGCTTCCGCAGGCCCTCGACCACGATCAGGCCCGCATCCCACGACGTCGCCACCTGGTTGTCGGCGCGCAGATTGCGCGCTTTCAGGATGGCGTACATCTCGTGCTGTTTCTTCTCGATGCGCGGGTCGAGCTTCAACACGCCCTCATGCTCGGGATAAAGCGCCGAGGCCAGGATCAGCTGAGGGGGCAGGAAATCGGTCCATTGACTCATGGCGGCGAAGGTCTGGTTGCCGCTGGTCGGCGCCACCGGGATGTCGAGCCCGTTCTGCACCATGCCCTTGAACACGGTCGCCGCCGGCTGGCCGGTGGTCCAGGCGATCATCGCCTGCGCGCCCGACGCCTTGATGTTGGCGATCTGCGCCGCGACCGAGACGTCGCCCGGGTTGAAATGCTCGACGATCACCTTCTGCATCACGCCCTGGTTCTCGGGATAGGCCAGGATGGTGTCGACCGCGCGGTCGCCGTCCTGGCCGCTGGCGTCGGTGGACATCAGCGTCGCGAGCTTGGTCCAGCCCTTCATGCGGTAATAGCGCATCACCGCCGCGATCTGGTCGATCGAGGACGAGGCGGCCGAGAAGACGTAGCCGCCGGCCTTCGGATGAATCGCCGGCGACAAGCAGTACTGCACCGGCCCGTCGCTCACCAGCGGCGCCATGGCGAGGCACATGCCCACCAGGCTCGAACCCATGATCACGACCGGGGCGGGCTTGCCGCCCAGCACGTCGGTGGTGAGCTGCACCGCCACTTGCGGGCTGGTCTGGTCGTCGTGAAACACGAAGCGAACCGGCTTGCCCCGGATGCCGCCGGTCTTGTTGACCTCGGCCGCGAGCGCCTCGAGCGTGTCCTTCTGGCCCAATCCGACGAAGGAGGCCCCGCCGGTCATCGGCACGATGACATGGATGTCGTAGGTGTCGGCGGCGCGGGCGGCATAGCCGGGCGCCAGCGCCAAGAGCAGCGCGACGGCGCAGGCCCATAGGCCACGCGGCCTGATTATGGTTTTCATGTTGGTTCCCTCCCTTTAAAACCAACCATCCTAGCTGGGCCTTTCCCTGTCAACCGCCCCCGAAGGTTGTAAGGTCGTCCCGATGACTGCACGTCCGACCCCGCCCTTCCGCGCCGACCATGTCGGCTCCCTGCTGCGCCCGGCGAAGCTGTTGGAGGCGCGCGAGCTGCGCAAACACGGCAAAAACACCCCGGAACAGCTGAAGGCCGTCGAGGACGAGGCCATAACCGAGGCGGTGAAGCTGCAGGAGGATTTGGGATTGAAGGCCGTCACCGACGGCGAATTCCGCCGCACCTTGTGGCACATGGATTTCCTCACATCCTTCGCCAACGTCAAGACGGTGCGCGGCAAGGTCACCGCCACCTTCCACAGCGAGGAGGGTGCTACCCAGCGCACGCCCTCGGCGCTCGCCGTCACCGGCCCGATCGGCCGGCCGAAACCGATCTTCGTCGAGGCTTTCAAATTCGTGAAGTCGGTCGCCAAGGCGATGCCCAAGCTCACCATCCCCTCGCCCTCGATCGTGCATTTCCGCGGCGGGCGCGAGGCCATCGCCAAATGGGCCTATCCCGAGCTCGACGGTTTCTATGCCGATCTGGCGCGGGTCTATGACGAAGAGGTGCGCGATTTGGCCGAAGCCGGCTGCCGCTATCTCCAGATCGACGAGGTCAATTTCGCCTATCTGTGCGACCCCATGCTGCGCGAGCAGGTCAAGGCGCTGGGCGAGGACCCCGACACCCTGCCGCGCACTTACGCCAAGCTGATCAACGATTCGATCAAATCGCGCCCCGCCGACATGATTGTCTGCATGCATCTCTGCCGCGGCAATCTCGAAAGCGCCTGGATGGCCGAAGGCGGCTATGAGCCGGTGGCCGAGGTGCTGTTCAATTCGATCGAGGTTTCGGGATATTTCCTCGAATACGACAGCGAGCGCGCCGGGGG